>NZ_JBBGZG010000001.1:222309-267991 GCF_037479315.1 Comamonas sp. MYb69 | reverse complement strand
GCGCCCCCCGGCCCCCCCCCCGCCGGGCCCCCCCCCACCACCCCCGCCCCCACCAACAACCCGCCCCCGGGGGTCTGAGCCCCACGCGCTACCCACCCCCCCCCGCGGGGCCCCCCCGGCGGCCCCCCCCCCCACCGCTGAGTGCGGGGCTGGTACTGCTCGCCTGCGGCATCACGGTGCCCGCCAACGCCGTCATCATCACGGTCAGCGACAGCGCAAGCACCGCCAACTATGCGCTGTCGCTGCAGGTGGGATCTGCTGCCGGTACCGATACGGTGCAGTTCAATGTCTCAGGCAACAATGCGGGCCTTACACCCACCGCCGTCACCGGCTCACCCGCCATTGATATCTCGGTCACGCCGGTGCGCCCGATCATTGCTTCGGAAGTCGCCCGGCCCGTCACCTTGCGGGTGGACTCCAGCGCCGGCCTGGTCTGCCAAAGCGGCGCCTGTGGCAGCACCGTCATCCCGTTCAGCAAGATCAGTTGGACAGTCAGCAACAGCAGTGGCTCGGCAGCCGGAGATATTCAGAGCGGTCAGTTCAACGGTGCGACCAACCAACAGATCGCCAGCTTCAACGCCAATGCCAACATCTGCTCGATTCCGATCATCATTCTTTGTCTGGGCACCTGGACGTACCAGACGCGCAACATGAATGCTACGCGCATGACATTCAGCTATGCCAACGACACGTTCTACCCGGCAGGGACCTACCGGGGCACGGTGTATTTCACCGCGTCGATGGAATAAGGAGACGGGTACATGCCCAGCTTTCGCCTTCGCTGTTGTGCTGCTCTATTGGCCATGGCCGGCGCCTGCGGCCAAGGCGCCCATGCCCAGGCCACCCGGCTGGACGACTCCAGCTCCCCACGTCCCCAGATCAACTCGGATTTTCGCAATGCGCAGATGCTGGATCCGAACACCATCAGCCTGCCTTTCGGACATGTGGAATACCGCTTGGCCACCGCCGCCTATGTGGGCAAGCAGGCCCGCATTTACTACGTCATCCCGTTGGCAGTAGCCGGCCTGCGCTCGCCCGCGGGCATGCAGGTGCAGTGGCGCAGCAGCGGCCAGTTCCAGCCCGGCATGGGCCGCCCCGGTGACCGGGTTCAGGTCTGGACCGGTGTGGTGCGCCCCCCCTGGATCACCGAAAACTTTGACCTGCAGCTGCGCATTGACCGCCGCGAGCTGCAGATGGGCCAGGGTGGCAGCCTGCGCTTTGAATCCTATTTTGAAATCGAGACCCAGCCATGAGCTTTTTCACTTTTGCGCGCTGCGCCCTGGCCCTGGCCTTGCCACTTATCACTGGCCTGGCCCAATCCGCCGCTTTCGAGATGGCCGTGTCGCCCTCGCGCTTTGAGCTGACTGCCAAAAACGGCGAGCGCATTGGCCAGTCCATTGACCTGCACAACCTGGGCTCGGCAGCGACTGCCTTGTCGGTACGGACCCTGGACTGGAGCTACTCGGCCGAAGGTCAGATCAGCTACCACGACGAGCTGCTGCCCGGCAGCTGCCGCCCCTGGGTGGCACTGGAGCGCCGCACCGTCAAGGTGCCGGCGCAGACCAAGCAGGCCTTTCGCTTCCAGATCACGCCGCCGGCCGATGCGCCGCGTGGTGAATGCCGCTTCATGATCGCCATCGAAGGGGTGGAGCCCGCCCAGCAGACCATCATCCAGAGCGGTGGCGCCAGCCTGAGTCTGCCGGTCACCGGCCGCATTGCCGTGGCCGTCTATGTGATGCTGGGCGGCGCCGAGCCCAAGCTCGAAGTGCAGCAGATCGGTATGCGCGAGATGGCTGGCAAGCGTGTTCCCGCCATCACCGTGCGCAACAGCGGCGATGCCCATGGCCGGCTGGATGGCACCGTCGACGCCAAGGATGCACAAGGCCGCGACTTTATGCTCGCCGTCGAGGGAACCCCCATCATGCCGGGCCAGACCCGGCACCTGGCCTTGGTTCCCAAGGCGGACGACGGCCAGACTGCGCTGCAGCCCAGCTACCCTGTCAAGGCCAGCGGCATGCTGGACTGGGACAAGGGCAGCTTCAAGCTGAATGCTGAGTTCCCATGAGCAGACAGCGCCGCCAGTTGGGTCTTATGCGTCAGGCGCTACTGCTGATGCTGGCAGCGGGGAGTGCCGGGGTGCAGGCTGCCAGTTCAACCGCAGGCCCTAGCAACAATCCGGCGCTCACAACCCCCCGGGTGGCGCTGAACTTCTCCATCCAGATCGACAAGTTCCTGTTCTTCCGTATCGGCGACGGTGCCTGGCCCACGCCGGGCGGCACCACCTCGCAGGTCAGCTTTAATCTGAGCCCCTCTATCCCTGCGGTGCCCACCACGCCGACCACGGGTAACAACACGGCCGTCAACTGGAGTGGCACGGCGCCCACGTTTGCGGTTGCCGCCAGCGGCAATGTGCTGCCGGTGGAGGTGCGCAGCAATGGCGGCCAGGTCAGCGTGTTTGCCACCGTCACCACGGCGCTGACCAGTGGCGCCAACACCATTCCGATGAACATGGTCAGCATCACCAGCAGCGACGCGGCGCTGCCGGCGCCCACCATTCCGGCCAGCGGTACCGGCACCAGTGTCAATGTCACAGGCGGCGGCACCGGCACGGTCAACAGCCTGGTCACCATCCGCACGGCCAACTGGACCTTTGGCTACAACAGCACCATCAGCCGCACGGCCGGCAACTACAGCGGGCAGTTAAGCTTCACAGCGTCCGTGCCTTGAGGCCCTGCGCGAGACCCTGCAGCCCCTGGTTATTGGTTACGATGGCATTCCCATCTGACTTTTGAATGATTTCGCCATGCCCACCAGCGCCGAACGCCTTGCCCAAAGCCTGCAGACCCTGACCACGCTGGGCGACGAGGCGCAGCGCATCTTCACCCAGCTCTACCCCGAGTCCGCCCAAGAGGCCGCGCAGGCCGCAGACCAGCGTGCAGCGCGCGGCCTGTCGCTGGGCCCTCTGGATGGCAAGCTGGTGTCCATCAAGGACCTGCTCGATGTAGCAGGCCAGGTGACCACCGCCGGCGCAAAAATGCGCCGCCACAGCGCCCCGGCCGCGCAGGATGCGCCGGTGGTGCAGCGCTTGCGCGCTGCCGGCGCAGTGATCGTCGGCAAGACGAATATGACGGAGTTCGCGTTCTCGGGCGTGGGCATCAACCCCCATTTCGGCACGCCGGGCAATGCGGCCAATGCGCTGCACATCCCCGGCGGCTCGTCCTCCGGCGCTGGGGTCAGCGTCGGCCGGGGCCTGGTCGATATCGCCATTGGCTCGGACACCGGCGGCTCGGTGCGCATCCCCGCCGCCTTCAATGGCGTCACCGGCTTCAAGCCCACGCAGGCGCGGGTCTCGCGCGACGGGGCATTTGCGCTGTCCTACACCCTCGATGCGCTGGGCCCGCTGGCCCGCACGGTGGCCGATTGCGCGGCCGCCGACGCCACCATGGCCAGCGCCATCCCCCAGCCTCTGCCCCAGCGCAGCCTGCAAGGCCTGCGCATTGGCCTGCCCCAGGGCCTGCCCTGGACCGATTGCAGCGACGAGGTGCTGGCCCAGACCGAGCAGGCCATCGCCACATTGCAGGCGCAAGGCGCCAGCATCCGCAAGCTGCCCTGGCAAGCGCTGATGGCCGCGCCCGCGCAGCTGCAAAGCGAGGGCACCCTGATTGCGGCCGAGGCCGCCGCCATCCACCAGCAGGCGCTGGTAGACGCGCGCGATGCCTTTGACCCACGCGTGCTCTCGCGCATGGACAAGGGCCGCGCCTTGACGGCGCCCTACTACATCCAGCTGCTGCAGCAGCGCCAGCAATGGATGGCCCAGATGGATGCCGCCATGCAGGAGGTGGACCTGCTGCTGCTGCCCACCATCGCCATCACCGCGCCAGCCATTGCACCGCTGCTGGAGGACGACAGCGCCTTCTTCGCCGCCAATGCACTGATTTTGCGCAACACCTCGATCTTCAACTTCTACGACCTGCCGGCCATCTCGCTGCCGCTGCCGCGCTCTGCGGGCAGCCTGCCCGTCGGCCTGATGCTGGTGGCTGCGCGCATGCAGGACGCCAGCTTGCTGGCCCTGGCCGCTGCCGCCGAGCAGGCGCTGGCCCAGGCATAAGGACGCCGCATGGGACGCGCAAGCCTGCAATGGACCGACGAGATGCTGGCCGCCTTGGGGACGGACAAGGATGCGGTGCTGGCCGAGCGCTGGGGCACCAGCGCCAAGACCGTGAACCTCAAGCGCAACAGCCTGGGCATTGCCGCCTTTGGCCATGTGGACTGGACGCCGGAGATGCTCGCCGCGCTGGGCCAGGACAGCGATGCCAGCCTGGCTACCCGCTGGGGCATCAGCAAGGCCAGCGTGGTGGCCAAGCGTGGATCCCTAGGTATTGCGCCGCAGGACAGCAGCCGGGGCAAGCACAGCCAGCACAGCTGGCAACCTAACGAGGTGATGCTGCTGGGCACCGCATCCGACGCCGATGTGGCTGCGCAGTTGGGCCTGAGCCTCGCCGCAGTGCGCAATGCGCGCATGGCCCGCGGCATTGCAGCGGCGCGCCCGAACAAACCGCCGATCGCCAAAAACTAAGCCCCCCAGGCCGGTACCGACCAGAGAGGGCTTGGGTCAGCGGCGGCCATCCCGGGATGGCCGCTGCGGATGCGGCTTAGAACTGCTCGTTCTCGCCCAGATAGCGCCACTGCCCCACCGGCAGATTGCCCAGCACCACCTTGCCGATGCGGATGCGCTTCAAGCCCACCACAAACAGGCCCACGGCCTCGCACATGCGGCGGATCTGGCGCTTCTTGCCTTCGCGCAGCACAAAGCGCAGCTGCTCGGGGTTTTGCCATTCCACGCCTGCGGGCAGCAGCGCTTCGCCATCCAGCGACAGGCCATGGCGCAGCAGCGCCAGCTTGTCGCCAGGGAAGTGCTGCTGCACATCCTGCTCAACGGCGCCATAGGTCACACGCACCAGGTATTCCTTCTCGACCTCGGAGTCCTCGCCAATGATGTGCTTGGCAATGCGGCCGTCCTGGGTCATCACCAAGAGGCCAATCGAGTCGATATCCAGACGGCCGCAAGGGGCCAGGCCCTTGAGCTGGCTGAAGTTGAAGCGGGTCTTGCTATGGTCCTCGCGCCAGTGGTTGGGCGGGTTGACCAGCACCACCGCCGGCTCATGGCCATCTTCGGCCTGGCCGCTGACATAGCCCATGGGCTTGTTGATCAGGATCGTCACCTGCTGGGCCTGCAAGTCCTGCGCCTCGCGCTGGATCTCGATCTTGTCGGTCAGCTCCACCAGCTGGCCCATCGTCGCGACCACGCCATTGACCAGCACCCAGCCGTTCTCGATCCAGGCATCGCCCTCGCGGCGCGAGCACAGGCCCAGGTCGGACAGGCGCTTGTTCACGCGCACCTGGCCTTCGGCCTTCAACTGCTCATTCTGGGCCTGGGCCTTGGCGGTCTGCATGGTGCGCTGGGGCGCATCGGCACGCCAGACGTTGGACGGCATCTCGCGGCGCGGGGCTTCCCGGCGCGGGGCATCCCGGCGCGGAGCTTCGTCGCGTGGACGCTCCGAGCGGAAGCCATCCTGGCGTGGGCCGGCGCCAAAGGAACGGGGTCCGCCCTTACGTGGGCCGCCCTCGCGGGGGCCGTCCGAGCGGGGGCCAAAACCACGGGGACCGTCATTGCGGCGGTCGTCCTGGCGTGGGCCAAAGCTACGTGGGCCCTCGTTGCGACGGTCATCCTGGCGGGGGCCTGCGGGGCGGCGGCCATCCTGGCGCGGGTCGCGCGAGCCAGCACCTACCGAGACAAAGTCACCGCGCCCGGCATAGGGGCGCCCGGCGGAGGGGCGGCCAGCATCGGGGCGACCCGCATAAGGGCGCGCATCGTCACGGCGGCCACCATCAGCGCGGTCGCCAAAACGGCGATCCTGGCCGTAGCCACCACCGCGTGCCTCGCCACGGCCAAAACCGCCGTCGCGGCTGTCGCGGCCCGGCCTGTCGCGGCCCGGCCAGCTATCCCGGCTGCCATGCTCACCCCGGTTGTCGCGCGCGTCACGACCATCGCGGCCATCACGGCCATCACGATCGCCTCGGTTGTCGCTGAATCGGCTGTCGCCGCCAGGACGAGGCCCTGAGGGGCGTGGGCCACCAGCTGAACGCGGACGGTCCGCACCCGGCCCTCCGTCACGGCCACGCGCGACGGGAGCGGGCGCGGGTTTGCGGGTCAGGGTGAGTTTTTTGCGGCCTTCGCCATCGTCGGCGGCAGGCGAATCAGCTGGAGAGCGGGGATTTGACATAGCCCGCTATTGTCGCGTGTCTTGCCATTCCAAGCAGGGCGCACGGCTATGAAGGCTGTGGACAAGTCTGTGCAGAACTGCCAGCGGATAGCCCTGGCCCCGGCCGGTGCGTTTACAACTTGCGCCGGTTTTTTACGCCAAACCCCGCTCTGCGGCTCGACCAGCGCCGCCCAGCCCTGCATCTGTGGACGCCGCAGCCCCGGCCTGCGAGGGCGCAGCCGATATGCATCGGAATGCATACAGATGTGAGCACTGCAAACCAGCCTGAAATGCTTCAATTATTGAGGCGTAGCATGGGCTTATCTACTTTTAGGAGATTCCCATGGCACAAGCACCGTCCTTTCTCTCATCGCAACCGGCGCTGCGCTGGCTGCCCGCGCTGGCCCTGGTGCTGGGCGCAGCGGCACTGAGCGGCTGCGACAAGGGCGCCTCGACCGCGCCTATGCCGCGCGCCACCCCGGACAACACCACGCCCGGTGGCTCAATGCCCGCACCGCCACCTGCAGGGGCGACGCCAGAAACACCCGCAGCGCCAGCCACCAAGCCATAAGCGCCAGGCCAGCGCTACAAATCGAAATCGGCGCGCTGCGGCTTGACCAGCCAGCCCTGTCCGCGCAGGGCCTGCAGATCGAGCACACGCAGGCCGCCGTATTCGATGCGGATAAAGCCCTGGTGCTGCAAGGCCGCCAGGGCTTCGTTCACCCGCTGGCGCGACAGGCCCACCAGGTAGGCCAGTTCCTGCTGGGTGATGCGCAGCACGTCGCTCACCCCCGGGCAGAGCACGGGGTTGAACAGCGCAGCGAGCGTGCGGGCCACCCGCTCCTCGGGCCGGTTCAAACGGTCGATCTCGCGGGCGCTGATGAACTGCGCCAGCCGCTCGTTGAGCTGGTGCATCACAAAGCGGTTAAAGCCCAGCGAATGGTCCAGCAGCCAATGGAAGGCATCGACGGGGATGCCGCAGACGGAGCTTTTGCGCAGCGCCTGGATGTCGTAGCGGTAGATCTCGCGCTTGAGCGCCGTGCCCTCGCCAAACCAGCCGGTGCGCGGCAGGCCGGCAAAGGTCATCGTGCGGCCCTCGCTGTCTTCGGCGCTCATCTTCAAGAGGCCCTCGATCACGCCAAACCAGTAGGTCACCGGCTTGCCGACGCGGCAGACATACTCGCCCTGCTCGGCCTCGGTCACCATCAGCTGGCGCACGGCATAGTCGCGCTCGGCAGGCTGCAGAACGGGGATCCAGGGGATGTCGGCCACTTCCGCAGCATGCGGGGCACGGCGGCGTTGGTAGAGAGAGGCATGCGGGCTCATGGCGGCCAAGAATGCACCAGCTTGATGCGGCTGCAAAGGGGGTGGTTACCAAGGCCAGTCCTGCATTTGTCACCTGCGCAGCAAGCCGGCGCTGCGGGCGGTCGCAGCCGTGAGACATCAGAAAAAAGCCCGGACTTGCGCGCGCTGCTGCAGGCTACACTGGCAGCCCTGCTCCATCATCCCCACACCATGAGGTCCCCATGTCCGATCTGAACACCGCTTTTGAAGCCGCCAAGGAAGCCGCCCTGAACATGAGCGAGCGCCCCGACAACCAGACCCTGCTCAAGCTCTATGGCCTGTACAAGCAAGGCGCGCATGGCGACAACAACGAGCCCAAGCCCGGCTTTACCGACTTTGTCGCCTCGGCCAAGTGGAACGCCTGGAACCAGTGCAAGGGCATGGCGCAGGATGATGCGAAGCAGCAGTACATCGACATGATCCAAGAGCTGCTGTAAGCAAAACTTCTCTATAGTTGCAGGCGGAAAAACGCCAGCACCTCAGCCGCCCAGCGCTGTTGGAAAGCGCGGCGGTCAAAGCCCGCCGGGTCGCTGCAGATCTGGGGCGCGGCGGCCGCCAGCTGCGCACTGCAGGGCGCCAAAAACGCAAAGTGCGCGGCACCTGCCACCCCATGCACAGGCGTCTTGGCAGTCTTACCGGCAGGCAGCCATTGGGCCAGCGCCTGCACCGAGCCTGCAGGCACGCCCTCCCCACCTTGTTCTGACGCCCACAGCTGCAGCGGCAGCTTCAGCTTTTCCAAACCACTGCTGGCACCAAAAGCCGCCAGCGGATCGGCCAGCACCATGGCTTTGATGCGTGGCTCCGGCTGGGGCTTCAGCGCAGGCGCCTGTCCCTGCGCGATCGCCTGGCACAGGGGCGACTGCGGCTCGGGGCAATGGCCCGCCAACTGCGCAAAATCGGGCCTGGCACCGGCGAGTACCAGGCCGGTATAGGCGCCGCGTGAAAAACCCAAAAAGCCGATGCGCTGCGCATCCAGCACGGCGCTCCAGCGGCTGTCTGCCAGCACGCCATCGATCGCGCGGCGCACATCGGCGGGCCGCGCCTCCAGCGCCGCAAAACTGCCGCCTTGCGCCAGGTTCATGGCAGAGTCCAGGCGGTGGTTCAGGCTCAGCACGGCGATACCGCCATCGGCCAATGCGGAGGCCATCGTCCAGTGGCTGAGCGCACTGCCCGCATAGCCATGCGAGAGGACCACCCAGGGCAGCTTGCCGCTGGCAGCGACCGGGCAATTGTCCGTCGCCATCAGCTCAAAAGGCCCGCGCTTGATGGGCTCTGGCGGCTGGGCGCAAGGCGTCCAAAGCATGGCCTGCAGCGGCGGCTCGCCCGCGACCGTGAACCGCTGCAGGCCCGCGCTGTGTGCCGCCCAAGCGCTACCCGCCAACAGCGCTGCCAGCAGCGCAGATCGACAACGTCCCATCCGATATCTCCCCTTCTTCGGCCCAAGCGCCGGAATATTTGCCAGCCGCAGGAAAGTACCTACAGCGTTTTCCCGCAGATTGTCGTCATAAAGACAAAACAACGTCAAAGCTGAATCTACATTCGGTTTCAACAGGACGCAAGGCATGGCACTTGTGATCTACAAAAAACGGCATAGGAGACAACCATGTCAACGACATTTCCCAAGCTATTGCTGCAGCACGCGGCCCAGCGGCCCGGGGCCGCAGCATTGCGTGAAAAGGAATACGGCATTTGGCAAAGCTATAGCTGGTCCGAGCTGGCCGTGATGGTGGCAAAGATAGCGGCCGGTCTGTCGCAAGCGGGCCTGGCGCGCGGCGAGCACCTGGTGCTGATGGGGGCCAACCGCCCGCGCCTGTATGCCAGCATGCTGGCCGCCCAGTCGATTGGCGCCATCCCTGTGCCGCTCTACCAGGACGCGGTGGCGGCCGAATGCGTGTTCCCGCTGAACAATGCCGAGGTGCGCTTTTGCCTGGTCGAAGACCAGGAGCAAGTCGACAAGCTGCTGGAGCTGCGCGAGCAATGCCCGCAGATCAGCCATGTCTACTACGACGACCCGCGCGGCCTGCGCAACTACGAAGAGCCCGGCCTGGCCTCGCTCGACAGCCTGATCGCCAGCGGCGAGACCTTTGTTACGGCCAACCCCGGCTGGTTCCAGCAGCAGGTCGAGGCCACCCACAACGGCGATGTGGCGGCGATGTTCTTCACCTCTGGCACCACCGGCAACCCCAAGGGCGTGGTGCACACGCATAGCTCCTTGCTGGAGAGCGCCTCGGCCGGCGCCGAGTTTGAAAAGCTCGGCCATGGCGAGGAAGTGCTGGCCTACCTGCCCCCGGCCTGGATCGGCCAGAACATCTTCAGCTACTCGCAATGGCTGGCCTGCGGCTATGTGGTGAACTGCCCCGAGTCCAATGCCACCGTGCAGATCGACCTCAAGGAAGTCGGCCCCACCTACTACTTTGCACCTCCGCGCGTGTTCGAAGGCATCCTCACCAGCGTGATGATCCGCATGGAAGACGCCGGCCTCATCAAGCGCAAGATGTTCCAGCACTTCATGGCGGTGGCCAAGCGTGTGGGCCCGGCGCTGCGCGATGGCCAGCCGGTGAGCCTCTTGGACAAGATCAGCTACAAGCTGGGCGACCTGATGGTGTTTGGCCCGCTGCGCAACAACATGGGCTTTAGCCGCGTGCGCGTGGCCTATACGGCCGGCGAGGCGATTGGCCCCGACCTGTTCAGCTTTTTCCGCTCCATCGGCATCAACTTGAAGCAGCTCTACGGCTCGACCGAGACCGCCGTGTTCGTCTGTATCCAGCCGGACAACCAGGTGTTTGCCGACACCGTGGGCAACCCGATTCGCGGTGTCGAGATCAAGATGGCCGACAACGGCGAGATTCTGGTCAAGTCCCCCGGCCTCTTGAAGGAGTACTACAAGAACCCCAAGGCCACCGCCGAGGTGCTGAGCGAAGACGGCTGGTACCACACCAGCGATGCCGGCTTTCTGGACAAGAGCGGCCAGCTCAAGATCATCGACCGCGTCAAGGACGTCGGGCGCCTCAAAGGCGGCAGCAACGACGGCGCGATGTTTGCACCCAAGTATGTCGAGAACAAGCTCAAGTTCTTCCCCTTCATCAAGGAGGCCGTGGCCCTGGGGGATGGGCGCGAGAAGGTCTGCGCGATGATCAATATCGACTTCGAAGCTGTCGGCAACTGGGCCGAGCGCCAGAACCTGCCCTACGCCGGCTACACCGACCTGGCACAAAAGCCGCAGGTCTACACCTTGATCCAGAACTGCGTCGAGAAGGTCAATGCCGACCTGGCCACCGATGCCATGCTGGCCGGCAGCCAGGTGACGCGCTTTTTGATCCTGCACAAGGAGCTCGATGCCGATGACGGCGAGCTGACCCGTACCAACAAGGTGCGCCGTGGCTTTATCGCCGACAAGTACGGCGTGCTGGTCGATGCGCTCTACGCCGGGCGCAGCGAGCAGTTCATCGAGACCCAGGTGAAGTTTGAAGACGGCCGCAGCGGCAGCGTCAGCGCCACCTTGAAGATCGCCGACAGCAAGACCTTCGCGCCGCTGAAGTCGGTTGCCTGAGCGCCCAGCCAAGAGAAAGCCACCCATGAGCAAGAAAATCGGTGACGTCATTCTTGACATCAAGAACATCAGCCTGCGCTTTGGCGGCGTCAAGGCGCTGACGGATATCTCCTTCAACGTCAAGGAGCATGAGATCCGCTCCATCATCGGCCCCAACGGCGCCGGCAAGAGCTCCATGCTCAACTGCATCAACGGCGTCTACACGCCTTCCGAAGGCGCGATCAGCTTTCGCGGCCAGACCTTTGCGCACATGAACAGCCGCCAGGTTGCCGAGATGGGCGTGGCCCGCACCTTCCAGAACCTGGCGCTGTTCAAGGGCATGAGCGTGATCGACAACATCATGACCGGCCGCAACCTGCAGATCAAAAGCAACCTGCTGCTGCAGGCGCTGCGCCTGGGCCCGGCCCAGCGCGAGGAGATCCAGCAGCGCGAGTTTGTCGAGCACATCATCGACTTTCTGGAGATCCAGGCCTTCCGCAAGACACCCGTGGGCCAGCTGCCCTACGGCCTGCAAAAACGGGTCGACCTGGGCCGCGCGCTGGCGATGGAGCCCAAGGTGCTGCTGCTCGATGAGCCGATGGCCGGCATGAACGTCGAGGAAAAGCAGGACATGTGCCGCTTCATCCTCGATGTGAACGACGAGTTCGGCACCACCATCGTGCTGATCGAGCACGACATGGGCGTGGTGATGGATATCTCCGACCGGGTGGTGGTGCTGGATTACGGCAAGAAGATTGGCGACGGCACGCCCGAAGAAGTCCGCAATAACGAAGATGTGATCCGCGCCTATCTGGGCGCGGGCCACTGAGCACAGACCCCAGGGGACCGCAATGGCATTTTTTCTTGAAACTTTGTTTGGTGGCCTGATGGTGGGCATGCTCTACGCGCTGATCGCGCTGGGCTTTGTGCTGATCTTCAAGGCCTCGGGCGTCTTCAACTTCGCCATGGGTGCGATGGTGCTGTTTGCCGCGCTGGCGATGGCCCGCTTTTCGGAATGGATTCCGAAGTGGCTGGGCATGGAGCCCGGTGTGCTCAGCATTGCGCTGGCGCTCGTCGTCGCCATGGTCATCATGGTTGGCGTGGCCTGGGCGATCGAGCGCTTTGCGCTGCGCTACCTCGTCAACCAGGAGCCCATCGCGCTGCTGATGGCCACCTTGGGCATCGCCTACTTCCTCGACGGCCTGGGCCCGATGATCTTTGGCTCGGCCGTCTACAGCATCAATGTGGGCATGCCCAAGGACCCCATGTTCGTCCTGGAAAACATGTTCCAGGGCGGCGTGCTGATCAGCCAGGAAGACCTGTATGCCGCCGGCATTGCCGCCGTGCTGGTGCTGGTGCTGAGCGTGTTCTTCCAAAAGACCAAGACCGGCCGCGCGCTGCGCGCCGTGGCCGATGACCACCAGGCCGCCCAGTCCATCGGCATTCCGCTCTCGCGCATCTGGGTCATTGTCTGGTCGGTGGCTGGCTGTGTGGCGCTGGTGGTGGGCATCATCTGGGGCTCCAAGCTGGGCGTGCAGTATTCCCTGTCGCTGGTCGCCCTGAAGGCCTTGCCGGTCGTGATTCTGGGCGGCCTCACCTCGGTGCCCGGCGCCATCGTCGGCGGTCTGATCATCGGCGTGGGCGAGAAGCTCTCCGAGGTCTACCTGGGCCCCTATGTGGGCGGCGGTATCGAGACCTGGTTCGCCTACGGCCTGGCACTGTGCTTCCTGCTGTTCCGTCCGCAAGGACTGTTCGGCGACAAAATTATTGACCGTGTATGAAATACATCTACAAGAATTTTGCGAAATCGGCACTGCATTCGCTGTGCGAATGCGGTGGCTGCAGCAAGCTGCTGCAGCAGGCAGCCGCAGGCTGCGCCCATGTGTACAAGATCATTGACCGCGTGTAACTGGAGACTGACCTATGTTTTATCGTGAAAATGGCCAGTTCAAGTCCAGCTACGCGGCCGATCAGCAGATCTTCCCGGTGCTGCAGGACAAGTGGGCGATGCTCGCCCTGCTGCTGGTGGCCTTTGTGCTGGTGCCCCTGGGCTTTAGCGACTACACCTTCAAGGCGGTGCTGATCCCCTTTCTGATCATGTCGCTGGGCGCCATCGGGCTCAACATCCTGGTGGGCTACTGCGGCCAGATCTCGCTGGGCACCGGCGCCTTCATGGCAGCCGGCGCCTACGCGGCCTACAACTTCCATGTGCGCTTTGAAGGCATGCCATTGATCCTGTCGCTGATCGGTGGCGGCCTGGTGTCCATGCTGGTGGGCGTGCTGTTTGGCCTGCCCAGCCTGCGCATTCGTGGTCTGTACCTGGCCGTGGCCACCCTGGCGGCCCAGTTCTTCATGGACTGGCTCACCAGCCGCGCCGCCTGGGTCAGCAACTACTCCTCGTCCGGCTCGGTCAGCGCCGGCAAGCTGTCAGTGTTCGGCATGCCGATCGAGACGCCGGTGCAGAAGTACCTGTTCTGCCTGGTCATCCTCTGCGTGCTGGGCCTGATGGCCAAGAACCTGGTGCGCAGCGCCATCGGCCGCGAGTGGATGGCCATGCGCGACATGGATGTGGCCGCCAGCGTGATCGGCATCCGCCCCATGTACGCCAAGCTCTCGGCCTTTGCCGTCAGCAGCTTTATCGTCGGCATTGCTGGCGCGCTCTGGGGCTTTGTCCACCTGGGCGCCTGGGAGCCCGCCGCCTTCAGCCTGGACCGTTCCTTCCAGCTGCTGTTCATGATCATCATCGGCGGCCTGGGCTCCATCGTGGGCAGCATCTTTGGCGCGGCCTTCTTTGTGCTGCTGCCGATCTTTCTGACCCAGGTGCCGCACTGGCTGGGCCTGCCGATCTCGACGGCGACCGCCACCTACCTGGAGCACATGGTGTTTGGCGCGCTGATCGTGTTTTTCCTGATTGTCGAACCCCATGGATTGGCCAAGCTGTGGGCCACGGCCCGCCAGAAGCTGCGTCTGTGGCCGTTCCCGCATTGAGTGTTTTTTACCGAGAGCAACGCAGAGTGTTCGCAAGTGGGGGTCACCCGCCCCAACAACCCTAAGGAGATAGAACCATGTCTTTCAAGAAAGCTGTGATCGCCGCTGCTACGGCAGCCCTGGGTATGGGGGCCATGATGGCTGCCCCGGCCGCGCAAGCCCAGGAGCAATTCGTTCCGCTGCTGGTCTACCGCACCGGCCAGTTCGCACCGCTGGGCATCCCATGGGGTGACGGCAAGCAGGACTACCTCAAGCTCGTCAATGCCAAGGGCGGCATCAACGGCGTGAAGATCAAGTTCGAAGAGTGCGAAACCGCCTACGACACCGCCAAGGGCGTGGAATGCTATGAGCGCCTCAAGGGCCGCGACGGCGGCGCTTCCGGCTTTGACACGCAATCGACCGGCATCACCTTTGCCGTGACCGACAAGGCCGCGGGCGACAAGATGCCCGTCATCACCCCTGGTTACGGCCTGTCGCAATCGGCCGATGGCAAGGTGTTCGAGTGGAACTTCCCGCTGCTGGGCAACTACTGGACCGCTGCCGATTCCATCGTGCAGGACATCCTGAAGAAGGAAAAGGGCAGCCTCAAGGGCAAGAAGATCGCGCTGGTCTACCACGACTCGCCTTATGGCAAGGAACCCATCCCGCTGCTGCAAAAGCGCGCCGCCAAGGAAGGCTTTGACCTGATGCTGCTGCCCGTCACTGCCCCCGGCGTGGAGCAGAAATCCACCTGGCTGCAGATCCGCCAGAACCGCCCTGACTATGTGCTGCTGTGGTCGGCCGGCGTGATGACGCCGACTGCCGTGCGCGAAGCCCAGGCCACCGGCTACCCCCGCGAGAAGATGTACGCCATCTGGTGGGGCGGCTCCGACCATGACGTCAAGGACATCGGTGCCGGCGCCAAGGGCTACAACACCGTCACCATCCACAACACCGCCGAGCGCGACAAAGTGCATGACGACGTCAAGGCCTCGCTGTACGACAAGGGCCAGGGCACCGCGTCCGATCCCAAGGAGCTGGGCCAGCTGGCACACACGCGCGGCATGGTGATCGCGATGCTGCAGGTCGAAGCCATCCGCACCGCCCAAGAGAAGTACGGCAAGGGCAAGGTCATGACCTCCGAGCAGGTGCGCTGGGGCCTGGAAAACATGAACATGACCCAGGAGCGCTTGAACGAGCTGGGCTTTGGCAAGATCATCCGCCCCTTCAAGACCAGCTGTGACAACCACCTGGGTGCCGACTGGGCCCGTATCGCCACCTGGGACGGCAGCAAGTTCAACGTGACCTCGGACTGGTACCAATCGGACAAGACCTTGATCGACCCACTGGTCAAGGAATACGCCGACAAGTACGCCAAGGAAAAGAACGTGACGCCGCGTTCCTGCAGCTAAGGCTGCGTGGTCCCTGGGCCTGATGGGCCCGGAGCCTCTCGTGGCTGGCCCCTGGCGCCCTTCCCTTGCGGAAGGCGCCCGCTTCCCCGGGGCCGCCCGCCCTCCATTTTGTTGAGAGATCAGGTGACGGCATGACCGATTCCCCGCAAACAGCTTCCACCCCATCCGCAGCAGCGCCGCTTTTGGTCGTCAACGGCATCGAGGTGATCTACAACCATGTGATCCTGGTGCTCAAAGGCGTCTCGCTGTCGGTGCCGCGCGAATCGATCGTGGCCATCCTGGGCGGCAATGGCGCCGGCAAGACCACCACCTTGCGCGCTATCTCCAACCTGCTCAAGGGCGAGCGCGGCGAAGTCACCAAGGGCAGCATCGAGCTCGAAGGCGAGCGCATCGAAGCACTGACCCCGTCGGACCTGGTCAAGCGCGGCGTCGTGCAGGTCATGGAAGGCCGGCACTGCTTTGCCCACCTGACCATCGAAGAAAACCTGCTCACCGGCAGCTACACCCGCACCAGCAAGGGCGAGATCGCCGCCAACCTGGACAAGGTCTACAACTATTTCCCCCGCCTCAAGACGCGCCGCACCAGCCAGGCGGCCTACACCTCGGGCGGCGAGCAGCAGATGTGTGCCATTGGCCGCGCGCTGATGAGCAACCCGCGCCTGGTGCTGCTCGATGAGCCCTCGATGGGCCTGGCGCCGCAGATCGTCGAAGAAGTCTTCAACATCGTGCAGGACCTGAACCAGAAGGAAAAGGTCACCTTCGTGCTGGCCGAGCAGAACACCAATATGGCGCTGAAGTACGCCGACTACGGCTACATCATGGAGAGCGGCCGCATCATGATGGACGGCGCCGCCAAGGACCTCGCCAACAACGAAGACGTCAAGGAGTTCTACCTGGGCATGGGCGGCGGCGAGCGCAAGAGCTTCAAGGACGTCAAGAGCTACAAGCGCAGAAAGCGCTGGCTGGCCTGACCGCACCGCCTCAACGCACCGATTACCGCGCCGGCCGATGCCCAGATGCCGGCGTCTGCGGCAGATTCGCCCCCAAAAAATACCGATTACCCGTCCCGGAGAAACCGCATGAGCCCGCACTACGACGATCTGGAGTCCCGCGCCCCCGCTGCCCGCGAAGCCGATCTGATGGCCCGCCTGCCCGCCCAGATTCGGCACGCCCAGCAACACTCCCCCGCCTTTGCCAGCATCCTGCAAGGCGTCGATGCCGCCAGCATCAACAGCCGCGCGGCGCTGGCGCAGCTGCCCGTCACCCGCAAGCATGAGCTGCTCGAGCGCCAAAAGGCTGAGCGCGCCCAGCACCCGGGCCGCGCCATCTTTGGCGGCTTCAACACCGCGCCGTTTGGCAGCGCCATGCCGCGCATGTTTGCCAGCCCCGGCCCCATCTATGAACCCGAAGGCCAGCGCAGCGACTACTGGCGCATGGCCCGCGCCATCTATGCGGCCGGCTTTCGCGCTGGCGAGCTGGTGCACAACAGCTTCAGCTACCACTTTGTGCCCGCCGGCTCGATGATGGAATCGGGCGCCCAGGCGCTGGGCGCCACCGTCTTCCCCGCCGGCACCGGCCAGACCGAGCAGCAGGTGCAGGCCATGGCCGATCTGCACCCCCATGGCTACATCGGCACGCCCAGCTTTTTGAAGATCATCCTGGAAAAGGCCGAAGCCCAGGGCCAGCGCATTGCATCGCTGACCAAGGCGCTCGTCTCCGGCGAGGCCTGCCCGCCTTCGCTGCGCGACTGGTTCAGCGCCCGGGGTGTCGCCGCCTACCAGTGCTATGCCACCGCCGACCTGGGCCTGATCGCCTACGAGACCGAAGCCCGTGAAGGCCTGGTGCTGGACGAGAACGTGATTGTCGAGATCGTGCGCCCCGGCACCGGCGACCCGGTGGCCGAAGGCGAGGTCGGCGAGCTGGTCGTCACCACGCTCAACACCGACTACCCGCTGATCCGCTTTGGCACCGGCGACCTCTCGGCCATCCTCCCCGGCCAATGCCCCAGTGGCCGCACCAACACCCGCATCAAGGGCTGGATGGGCCGCGCCGACCAAACCACCAAGGTGCGCGGCATGTTTGTGCACCCCGGCCAGATCGCCGAGGTCGTCAAACGCTTTCCCCAGGTGCAAAAGGCGCGCCTGGTCGTCAGCGGCGCGATGGCCCAGGACCAGATGAGCCTGCAGGTGGAAACCACCGAGCTGGGCGCGGGCCTGGCCGAACAGATCGCCGACGCCGTGCGCGAAGTCACCAAGCTGCGCGCCGACATCGCGCTGCTGCGCCCGGGCGAGCTGCCCAATGATGGCAAGGTGATTGAGGATGCGCGGAGTTACGACTGAGTGGGCTTTTTTGGCAATAGGCGGGGGAGCGGAGGCCATAGGAGGTGACTTCCTCTCGTCCCATTTGATGCTTTGTCTGGTTTATTCACCGCAAGATTTGCGGTGAATAGCACTTTTAATCGCCGCATGACTGCCTGGGCGGCCGCTGCTGTCCTGATTTTCGCCTAGAAAATACGCCGCACGCCAGCGCTAGGCCTGCGCCAGACTCGCCACCCATGGCGCGGCAATGCCCCAACCGATCAAAAAGTCGTGATCATTGCAGCAGAGCAAATAGCGCGCCTCGTCGTCGCACACATAGAACTCCATTGCAGAGGATTCCTTCAACACAAGCAGCAGGTCAGCGCCACTGCCAAATTGCCAGATTGCTGTTGCCCCTGGCAGGAACATGAGGCAGCTCGCAGCGCCAACATACTGAGGAATGAGCTCCCAGCCATCGGCTCGAGGACATCCTTCAGGTGCAGAACGGCTTCCCCAAGGTGAGGGATGCAACACATCAACGCCGAGCTGCTCTCGCAATTGCGCAACGACGGTCGTCCGCTTGACCGCGCTCAATGCCACTATCTGGATATCGGCGCTTCTGACGACCACAGAAACAGAGTCGGTAATCATTGCAGTTCTCAGCCCTCCAATGTGCTCCAACCGCTGATTGCGCCTACGCGTCTTCCCTACGGTCTGCTTGCAACCTGCCATGCCGAAGCAGACGTGATGTGATACCACCACGAGATCGCTCATGTGCCTTTGCCAGCGCTGACACATCCGACCCCGCATCAAAAGCTGAAAGCAGTTGCTCATCCTCTTCCGGCGACCATGATTGCCCTGCCTTGCTCGCCCCCTCCATCTTGGGCCGCAACGGCTTTTCAACGGTCTTGTCCAGTGCCATGACCGCCATGTTCAGCGCCCGGATGACATCAGGGCTATGAACGGGGTTGTCCTCAGGCAGCACAAGCCCAGTTTTTGGGTCCAACCCTCGCGCCAATAATTCGAGCACTTGTTGTGCGTCAGCCAATGTCATTTTTCCTCCTCGCCGTCAGAGAGACGACACAGACGGCCAAGCTCTATTTAAAAGAAAAACAAAAGCGATGCCCAGAGCACTATGTGCCAATACCGTTTTGCCTCCTATTTCAAGCGGCCGGATTCAAGCAGATAACTCACAAAGCCATCGTGCAGACTTTCACCTAAGTTATTGCCGTCCTCATCCACCAGATGCACGCGCCCCTTCTCAGCCAAGGCAGTTCCTCCATCGATGGAAGTCAAAATGGAGACCGCAAAACCTCTCAGGCATTCTGCAAATACCTTTCTGAGGTCGTCCTCATCTACTCCTGCTGCAACAAGAGCTCGCTGGAGATTTTGGTAGGGCTCTTGCTCCTCGACCCATACCAAGTCAGTTTCAGGTTTCGTCAAGGCATCTCCCGCTGCCTTGACCCAAGTGTCCATCGATACCGCTATGTCCTCAAAAAAATCTGATTCGTGCATATTTCCATCAAAAAATGACAAAGACTGAAGTCAATACTTCTGCAATTCACTATCAAGCGCGATATTCAACTCATCTACACTTGGAGTCATCCCTTTACCCTCAGGCTTGAAAAAAAACCCCAGGCAATACCCCATCTTTTTTTAGTTTAGGGAACAAATCCTCCATCAACTCTGCAAGCGTAATAAGACGTGGCTCATAACCCTCCCACTCACTGACTGCACATAACTGAGCATAGTCTTTGGCTGGCCAAAGTGGAAATACCGTAACACCATCATTTGTAGCGGCAAGAGCCCACCCATCTTGATAAAGACCCCAGGCCTCTTGCCTATCAGCCACAACTTTGACAAAGTGATCAAAACGCTTCTTATCAGGCAGCGCGAGAACAATCTCGATCTGCTTGAAATTTAGTGTCATTGCCTTTGATAATGCTTTAGCCATCTATGGCTATGTACCGGTTTGCAATCTGCCCACAGACATACAGCGCAATGTACCCTGCATTTTTCACATTATCAAAATCATCCAAAAATGCGACCAATTCAATTGAAAGAAAATAGTCTATATCCCAACGCTTCTCGCTTTCCTCAGTCAGCGGCAGATTGTGGATCAAATTTAAAATTCTCCCAGCACTGATGTATTCCGAGCCTCTAATTTGATCTACCGCTTCCTTTACACAATGAACCAAGATGCGCTTACTACTTGAAACATTGACTAAACTTGCTGTCGCAAGTACATTTTCTAGACAAGGTAAAACATGCTCATTAGAACGTCCTGTCATCAAAATATTTCGACTTGAAATTATCTCTGCTGTAATCGAACTAACCGTATTCATCAGTAACCTCCGGGTGTAAAATCCAAATCTGCTGGAGTTTTATATGCTCCATATGGCAGCTCTACACGATTGATCGGAACATCAATAATACCAGCTCGAGGGGCAGCTAGAGCACGATGATGTCCATCAAGGATATACAAACTACCTTTGTGAGAAGTAACTGTCAAAGGTTCGATGATTCCCTCCGCTCTTATCCTCTTAGTCAACCTATCAAAGTCTTTACCGCTCATGGTTTTACCATGAGTTGCAATCAAATTCCCGACTTTTGCAGTTTCCTGCACCACGCTTTTAACTGCTGTGGCACCTGCCAAAACTGCCCCCCCCGCCAAAGCAGCACCACCTAACGCCTCCCCTGCCGCAATCTCACCAGCTACGATGCCAACCCTTGAGGCATTCACAGTAGCAGTGACGGCAAACCTCAAAGCTACTGTTCTAGCAGCATGCGCCGTTGCAGTCAGCGCAAAGGGGATTAGAAAGGCAATGCGCCCATCCGGATCCAGATATTTAGTTGGGTTGTTATTCCCATACGCATAGCGGTTGAAGCTGTGCAGGTTGCCATCTTGGTAATCAACCGGGTCTATGCCAAGAAACCGCCCAATCCCAGGATCGTAGTAGCGCGCTCCAAAATACTGCATGGTGGTGTCGGCATCTTGCTCTTTGCCGTGAAACCACTGGGTCTGCGCTTCGCTCTCTGGCTGCCACTCCGTCTTTTGGCCGTAGGCGAAATATGATTCCTTCCAGAGCACATTACCTGCCGCATCGGTTGCGGCAAGGGGGCTGCCGCTGATGTCGCTATGGATGTAGGTGATAGTTTCCTTGGCGGTGGCCAAGCCGCCTGTGCCTAGGAGCAGGCTGCTGATGACGACGGTGAAGATCGCTTTCAGCCACACACTACTCCCCTCTGCTTGATTGACAGGTTTGCGCCGTGTGGTGCTTCTCTGCCAGAAGGCGGAGATCAACCGAAAGAATAAGCTGAACGAGGACGATTGCTTCAAGTGCTGTTCCATGGTTCTCCTCCATTCAGTTGTCTTGCGTGCAAAGCACTTGGTTTTCGTCTGTCAGCTGCCGCGCCTCTTCTTGGGTGACGGCTCTGGTGGTGCAGGTCTCAGGGGTACTGACCGTGCCACCACCCAGTTTTGGTATGCCCTGGAGCTTGTGGGCCTCATATTTCAGCTGCCCTGCGTTGACTACGGCCTTGGCTGTCTCCATGCCACGCGGTGTTGCCCATACCGGCAAGGGAATGGATTCAGGAGCCGCCTTCAGATCGCTGGTTTGCAAAGGAGCAGAGGGCTTGTTGTCTGGTAGCTCGATCGTTATGCCGCTGCCAACGGGAACCACCACCGCCTGGGCATGGGTAGCACCTGCAAACAGGCTCAAGGCCAGCGACAGGGCGAGGGTTCCAAAGCGTGTGCAGAGGGGAGAGCACATAGGCCGCGATGTATGCGAGTTATTCATGGCGTAGATCCTTGGTGGTTTAGTTCAACTCGATGCTGCGTTCCGCCACCTGCCGCCGCCCCAGATAAATGAGCTCTTTGCGCAGGCTCGAATCCATGGTCTGCATGAGCAGGCCTTGTGAGTCATGCAAATACTGGGTGGTGCCCTGCGCAGCTACGGCCTGAGCCCGCATGTTGGAGCCGTCGTAGTTATGCAGCTTTTGCGCGGCCGTCCCACAATCGGTGCAGCGCAGGTTGTTGGCACGGTCGTGACCAAAGGTGTTGTATCCGTTGGCCCTCACGTTACCCGCCTGGTCGTATTCAAAGGCTCGAGAGAAACCACCTGCTACTCCTGTGAGCAGTCCTGTTGCAGTGTCGTAGGTGTAGGTGTTGAAGCCCGTGGGTGTACGCAAATACGTTAGATTGCCGGTCCTGTCGTACCCATACTGGCGGTTAACTGTGGTCGTTGCCTCCGTGATAAGGCGGTCCAGCTTGTCGTATGCGAATGCCCTTGCGTACACGCCATCGGCCAGCTCGTTAATGTTGACCATGTTCCCGACGGGATCATAGACATAGGTGCTATTCACAAATCTGCTGGAGCCTTGGCCATACGCCAAATCCGAGGGCCACTGCCGGCTATTGATACCCATGGTGGAGACCACGCCATTGGCATAGCTGATTTGGCTGGGCATTCCATTCGGGTGGTAATCCACACTATGTATATAAGGCAGTACCGCACGTGCTCGCCCAAATGCATCAGGCATGTAGTTGACCTGATTGCCAGATGGGTAGGTGAGAGAAGCCAGAGCTTCATTGCTGTCGTAGACATAACCCAATGTTTGCGTACTTGCGCCGATGCTCAGGCTTTCTTTGGTGATCTTGTTGTTTTCGTCGTAGCTGAAGCTGCGCGAGATATCACCGCTTAGTGAGACAACTAGATTGCCGTTGGCATCATAGGTATTCTTCACTGCAGGGGCATTTGGCACCGCCGCATCTTCCGAGCTGGGATAGCTTATATCAGTCAGCCTATTGCGACTGTCGTAAGCGTATATGGTTGCTGGGCCTGCTCCGATCCTCTGGCTTATCAGGTTCCCAATAGCATCCCTCTCAAAAGTTGTTGTGCCAATTTCAGGATCAGTTTTTGAAGTCAGGAAATATCGACTGTCATAACCATAGCCGCGGGTTTTACCATCCATGCTCACCGTCGTTAGCTGCCCAAGAATATTCCTGGTCTGGCGCACATCGGCAAGCGCGAACAAACTTCCATTTACCGTTTCACCTGACGCGAGCCTGACTCGTTCACGCTTATCAGGATCAGAGTAAGCCCTGTAATAGTCGATCGATGCACGCCCCGTGGAATCTTGGTTCACCACATATAGATTGCCATAGCTGGTGTAGTTGATATGTTGGGCATTTGTCGTGCCTACAGGATTACCATTGAGAGTAGCGACAACCCTGCTTAACCCATCGTAGACATAGCCCGTCCCCATCGTACTGTTGGGATAGGATTGATGGATGAGCTCACCCATCACGTTGTGACTGTAGTTAACCCAGACAGGTACCTGTCCTGGAGCACTTGCCTCCCGACGGAGGGTACGACCGAGCCCATCGAAGGAGGTGGCCTCAGTCATATCACCTCTTTCCACAACACGGGTATTTGGAGTCCAAGCCACGGATATTACTGCCCCACTTGGCTTTGCAACCGAAGTGACACGATTCAGCAAATCGTGTGTGAACCTTGTGGTATTTCCACGGGCATCTGTTTCAGCAATTACATTACCAGCATCATTGACAGATCTACCGACAGTGGAGCCATCAGCATATGTTTCTTTTCTGGGAATACCCCGGTGATAATCAGAAAAGCTTTCTACCTGCCCTAGCGCATTAACCTTAGTCGCGATATCGCCTGTTGGATGGTATGTTGCTGAGCTCACGACCCCAGCGATACTCTCCAACACCACATTCCCATTCGCATCAAACTGGCGTTTGGCCTCATGCTGCTCCCCCTCACTGACCATAACAGCATTTGCAATGCTATTTATTATCCACTTATCCGTATCCACATGGTGATTCAGCGTAGTTTCTCGAATATAAGTCCGATCTGCAGAATTTGTTGCCATCTCTACCACTCTACGCGCATTTCCATATCCATCAAAATCCGAATTCGTTAGCGCAAAGCGTTCACCAACCCGGTTGTAGTTCTCAATTCGGGGAACGCGCGCCACAGGATTGAAGCTGTTGCTAGTATAATTTTGAGCAACAACATCTATTTGACTAGAAATTACAAAATCCTGATAGGCCAGTAATACGTTTTCATGCTGACTGGTACGCCCAAGGTAGATACCAACAGATGTTGGAGCCTGACGTACAGAGTGATAGCCTGCATGATAGTGCTCTACAACTTTTCCAGCCGGATCTGTAATTTGGGTAATATTAACTTGGCTTCTGTCATCAGGAGGCATGCTGTACGAATGTGTTATTGAAGTGCCAACACGATTCACGGGTAGCTCGTTAGTAGCGACTCTATAAACGTAATTCCAATTCCCGGGCTGACTCTCTTCTGAACCAGCATTGGCAGTTTTCCCTAAAACTACAGTACTTTGGCGACTACGCGGCGTCCCGGCTAAGAAGTAAACATGGCCGTAGCGATAGTCAATAGTCCCACCACTCGGATAACTCACCTTGCTGAGTGACCCCACACCAGGAGTAGCTTCATAACTGAAATTCCAGGAATGACCATCTGGTCTTTTTACGGCTGTTAAGTAATTGCGAGACCCTGCACCTGGAGCAACAGTGTATTCCCACTCGCGCGAGTTTCCCGCATCAACCACCTTGGAAAGCTTAGAATCGACATAATTAAAATCCAGGCCACGTCCGTCACTTGTTACGACCTTAGCCATCGCCATGACGCCGTTGTCCAGAAATTGATAACTGATGTTGAACCAGTTGCCATTTCTATCGGTAATTCTTTCAGGATAGTAAGCCGTTTGTTTGCTGCTCACTGCCCCAAATGAATTCCCTTTCTTGGTCATTCGAAAGCTTTGACCACCAGGAGATTGGACAATGAAAATTCCATCAATACACTTTGCACGCCAAAAATCTTTGGTCATCCAAGTTAAATGGCCATCAAACGCCTGCTCGTAGAAGATTTGCCGGCTTCCATCCGATTTTTCGAATACTGGATTGGCGGAAGCGACTGTCCATGAAGAAGAACACAAAGCTTTATTAGAGCCTCGCAGCACGCGCCCCATGTGCATGGTCCACCCGAGCCCAACAGGGCTATATTCAAAGTCAGCCCATGCCGAAGTAGTTGCGAAAGGATCATCGATACTGTTATAGCTACGCTGAATGGCAAGATCCATCCCACCATTTCCAGGAATTACCAAGTCGGTGACTGTATAACTTAATTTCCCAGTAAAAGTACTTATTGTCTCGTTAGGAGAGTGCGACACCGACCCACCTAATGAAGCAGCTTTTTCTTCGAAAAAGTCAGGGATACTGGGAAGGCTTGATTCGTCCGATTGGGCATAGGCGCCCTGAACAACCATCAGTGCTGCAGCATAGATAGCTGAGTGCTTAACTCTTTTTTGACGATACCCCGGTGTTTTTTCAACGACCCCTTGAGAGTCCCGATCAAATATCCCTGACATAGTTTCTCCTCTTTGAGACAGCCAAAACCGTAACCACTCCCACGCGCTGGGGAGTGGGATATACGGATGGCGAACTCGTGTTTGGTGTAAAGAAGCAGTTTGATTTTTTGCCAGGAACTATCAGTCTTTGGCAATCGTTAACCACTATTTACTTAGGAGAAATATCAGATTGATGTATGTCTACGAGAAAGCAACAGACTCAAGTCGCAAATGGGAGTGCGCTCCCACACCGCATGCATCGAAGTAAACGCAAACAAACATTGTTTGAATTTCAACACACAAATTGATTAGAGAAACTGCAACTCAATGCAAATTTAGGTGCTATATCAATTAATCAAATCACTATAGAATTTCGTTATCCAATTTAGCAACTCCACCTTAACAATAAGTTATCTCGTTTACCATGCAATGCACCCTCACAGTACCCTGTGACAGCCGCCATATTACGCAATGTGAATATAGTTATCCAGATAAATTACCAGAATAAAATTACAAATTAGTTTGCAGCTGTAAGTGCATTGCTAAGTTGCATTTGGCTAGTCAATAGTTCAGTTCTGCCTCCGGAAAACATGGGTTACAAAAAACTTGATCCGCTGATGCACCGCGTTTATTGCCCACGTTTGCGATTAGCCGGTAAAAGTGCTCAGTGGCTGATCATCCAGGGCCGGTTCCCCACCTGGCTTTTCAGCGCCGGCTGCGCCGCTGCAGCAGCGTTATTGGTTTTGGCGCCCCCACTGCAGCAACCACAGCCACTGGGATGCCGCAGCCGCCCATAGCTGCCAGCCCCAGGATCGTTGTCGCGCGACATGCGCGGCGCATGGCGGGCGCGCTCGTTGACCTCAGCGGCGCGGCGCTGCTGGGGAGATGTGCAGGCCAGGCGCGGGGCCTGGGTGATGACGCGCTCGGAGGCCGCGCCACACTGCGGGCAGGCGCAGGCCAGGTTGCGGTCGGCCAAGCGGCGCAGCGCGTCGAATTCGCCGCAGCGCTGGCAGGCGTAGTCATAGGTGGGCATCAAAGTCTCCTGCACAAAAAGATAAAAGCGGGCCGGCGCTGCGGCCCGCGCAAGCCAGCGTCTTACTTGTCGTACGAGATCGGCATATCGATGCTGCCATCCAGGTACTTGACCGGGCCGGCGGCATTGGGGTTGATGTCGAACTCAAAGATCTGCGTGGGCAGCCACAGGGTGGCGCAGGCATTGGGCACATCCACCACGCCGCTGATATGGCCCTGCACGGGGGCAGTGCCGAGGATGGAATAGGCCTGCGCGCCCGAGTAGCCAAACTTCTTCAGGTACTCGATGGCGTTGAGACAGGCCTGCTTGTAGGCCACGTTCACATCCAGGTAGTACTGCTTGCCCGATTCGTCGACGCTGATGCCTTCAAAGATCACATAGTCGTTGTAGGTCGGCACGATGGGGCTGGGCTTGAAGATCGGGTTCTTGATGCCGTACTTGGCCATGCCGCCCTTGATGATGGAGACCTTCATGTGCACCCAGCCGGCCATCTCGATGGCGCCGCAGAAGGTGATTTCGCCATCGCCCTGGCTGAAGTGCAGATCGCCCACCGACAGGCCGGCGCCATCGACATAGACCGGGAAGAAGATCTTGGAGCCGCGCGAGAGGTCCTTGATGTCGCAGTTGCCGCCATGCTCGCGCGGGGGCACGGTGCGCGCGCCGCTGGCGGCGGCCTTGTCGCGCGCCTCACCCTTGAGCTGGCCCATGTGCGCCGTCGCCATGAAGGGCGGGTTGGCCAGGTTGCCGTCCGGGTTGGTGTCGATCAGCGCCTGCTCGCGCGCATTCCAGGTCTCGAGCATCTTGGGATCGGGCAAGGTGCCGATCAGGCCCGGGTGGATCAGGCCGGCATAGCGCACGCCAGGGATATGGCGCGAGGTGGTGAACATGCCCTGGAAATCCCAGATCGACTTTTGCGCCGACGGGAAGTGGTCGGTCAGGAACCCGCCACCGTTCTTCTGTGAGAAAAAGCCGTTGAAGCCCCACTGGCTCTCGTCCTTGGCGCCGATGTCGAGCAGGTCCACCACCAAGAGGTCACCGGGCTCGGCGCCTTTGACGCCGACCGGGCCCGAGAGGTAGTGCACCGTGGTCAGGTCCACATCGCGCACATCGTCGGCGCTGTCATTGTTTTGGATGAAGCCCCCCGTCCAGTCGTAGGTCTCCAGCACAAAGTCATCGCCGGGGTTGACCCAGCAGGCCATCGGAATATCGGGGTGCCAGCGGTTGTGCACCTTCTCGTTGGAAGGGGCCGGTTGGGACAGATCAACCTTGATCAGGGTTTCGGGCATGTGCAACTCCTGTGATGCAGTCAATGGAACAAGAAACGCGCGGGCGGCCCGCGCAAGCGGTGTCAAACCGACAGGTACGACTTGATATGGGCCTCGTTGGTGTTGGCGCGGTCGGTCTCGTGCACGATGCGCCCGCCCTCGATCACGAAGAGCCGGTCGGCCACATCCATCGCAAAATGCAGCACCTGCTCGGAGACGACGATGGTGATCTCGCGCATCTTGCGGATCTCGTTGAGCGCCTTGGCGATGTCCTTGATGATGGACGGCTGGATGCCCTCGGTGGGCTCGTCGAGCAGCAGCACCTTGGGGTTGGTGACCAGCGCGCGGGCAATGGCCAGCTGCTGCTGCTGCCCGCCCGAGAGGTTGCCGCCCTTGCGCCGGCGCATGTCCCACAGCACCGGGAACAGCGCGTAGATCTCATCGGGAATCTTGCGGTCGCGGGAATTTTCCAGACCGGTCTCGATGTTCTCCTCGACGCTCAGGGTCGGGAAGATCATGCGACCCTGGGGAACATAGGCAATGCCCTTGGCCACGCGCAGATAGCTCTCGTCGCGCGACACATCCTGCCCCGCAACCTGCACCGCCCCGCTCTTGAGCGGCAGCACGCCCATCAGCGCCTTGAACAAGGTGGTCTTGCCCATGCCGTTGCGGCCCATGATGGCCAGGGTCTCGTTGGGCCGGCCTTCGAAGGAGATGCCATGCAGCGCCTCGCTCTGTCCGTAGGCCACGTGGATATCGTTGACTTTCAGCATATGCGGCTCCTCAGTGGCCCAGGTAGACATCGATGACTTTGGGATCGGACTGCACGGCCTCCATCGAGCCCTCGGCCAGAATCTTGCCCTGGTGCATGACGGTGACCTTGTGCGCAATGCGGGCCACAAACTCCATGTCGTGCTCGATCACGATCACCGAGCGGCCCACGCAGATGCGCTTGAGCAGATCGGCCGTCAGCTCGCGCTCGCGCGCGCTCATGCCGGCAATCGGTTCGTCCAGCATCAGCAGCTCGGGCTCCTGCATCAGCAGCATGCCAATCTCCAGCCACTGCTTTTGCCCGTGCGACAGCAGGCCCGATTCCATCTCCAGCACATGGTCCAGGCCAATCTCCTGTGCCACCGCCTGCACGCGCTGCTGCACGGCCGGCGTGCACTGAAAGCGCAGCGCGCCAAACACCGAGCGCCCCTCGGGGTAGGACACCTCCAGGTTCTTGAAGACCGAGAGGTTCTCGTAGATCGAAGGCGTCTGGAACTTGCGGCCTATGCCCTTGCGCACGCGCAGGTACTCGTCCATGCCCGTCAGCTCCTGGTTCTGGAACTTGATGCTGCCGCTGCTGGCCTTGGTCTTGCCGCAGATCAGGTCGAGCAAGGTGGTCTTGCCCGCGCCGTTGGGGCCGATGATCACGCGCAGCTCGTTCTTATCGACATAGAGGGTCAGGTCCTCGATGGCCTTGAAGCCGTCAAAGGAGACCGTCAAACCCTCCACCGCCAGTGCGAAATCGGTATTGCTCATTGCGTGCTCCTGGTTCAGACGCCTTCGGCCGCGGGCTTGCCGGCGACCGGCTCCTGCGCTTTGCTGCTGGTGGTTGCGGGCTTGGTGCTGGCAGGGCCGGCGCCGTGGCTGGGTGTGCTGACCGGTTTGGCTGCGCGCCGGGCCAGCAGCGGCTTGACCTTGCTGGCATACAGGCCCGCCAGGCCATTGGGGAAGAACATGGTCACGACGATGAACAGGCCCGCCATGCAGAACATCCAGAGATCAGGGAAGGTCTCGGAGAAATAGGTCTTGCCAAAGTTGACCAGCAGCGCGCCGTAGACGGCCCCCACCAAGCTCATGCGGCCACCAACAGCGGCAAAGATCACCATTTCGATGGAAGGCACAATGCCGACGATCGATGGCGACATAAAGCCCACCTGCAGTGCAAACATCGCGCCACCAATGCCCGATATCGCAGCGGCCAGGCAGAACACAAAGACCTTGAACATCGACACGTCGTAGCCGGAGAAGCGCACGCGGTCTTCCTTGTCGCGCATCGCCAGCAGCAAGGTGCCCAGCTTGCTTTTCTGGATCCAGAGGCAGGCGACGACCGACAGCAGCAGCAGGCCGCAGCAGACGTAGTAGAGGATGTACTTGGCGCTGTCGGTGCGGATGTCCCAGCCCAGCATCGTGCGCAGATCGGTCATGCCGTTGACGCCGCCGGTGTAGCCCTGCTGGCCGATGATCAGCACCGTCAGGATCAGCGCCACCGCCTGGGTGATGATGGCAAAGTAGACATCGCCCACGCGGCGGCGGAACATCGCAAAACCAATGATGAAGGCCAGCAGCGCGGGCACTGCCACCACCGCAAACAACGCAAACGGCAGGTACTCGAACGGCGTCCACCACAGCGGCAGCGCGGTGAGCTGGTTCCAGTCCATGAAGTCGGGGATGCCCGGCGTGGACTGGATCGCGGTGCTGACCTTGTCCGAGGCTTCGAGCTTGAGGAACATGGCCATCGCGTAGCCCCCCAGGCCAAAGAACACGCCCTGCCCCAGGCTCAGCACACCGCCCCAGCCCCAGAGCATCACCAGGCCCACGGCCACAAACGCATAGCACAGGTACTTGCCCACCAGGTTCAGGCGGAAGATGTCCAGCCCCAGCGGCAGCAGTGCCAGCAGCACGACTGCCAGGATGGCCACATGGCCCAGGCCGGTTCGCTCCAGCCACACACGCATATCTTTCATGGTTGTCATCCTTTGCACCGGCTTTAGCGGCGCACCTTGCTGGCAAACAGACCTTGGGGCCGCAGCATCAAGACCACGACGATGAAGGACAAGGTCAGCACCTTGGCCATGGAGCCACTGAGGAAGAACTCCGTGATCGACTGCACCTGGGCAATGCCAAAGGCCGATGCCACGGTGCCCAGCAGGCTGGCGGCGCCGCCAAAGGTGACGACCAGGAACGAATCCACGATGTAGAGCGAGCCGGAGGTGGGCCCGGTCGAGCCGATGGTGGTGAAGGCCGCCCCGGCAATACCCGCCACCCCGCAGCCAATGGCAAAGGTCAGGCGGTCGGTCTTCTTGGTATTGATGCCGATGGCGTTGGCCATCACGCGGTTGCTGACCGTGGCGCGCACCCGCAGGCCCCAGCGGCTGCGGTAGAGCGCAATCAGCACGCCGGCCGTCACCAGCAGCGCCAGCGCCAGCACAAACATGCCGTTGATCGGAATGTCCAGCCCCTCACTGGGCGACCAGGAGCCCATCAGCCAGTCGGGCAGGGTGGGGCTCACCTCTTTGGGGCCGATCACCGTGCGGAACACCTGCTGCAGCCCCAGGCTCAGGCCCCAGGTGGCCAGCAGGGTATCGAGCGGGCGCTTGTACAGATGCCGTATCAACGCCCACTCAGCCAGCCAGCCCAGCACAAACGCAAACACAAAGGCCGCCACGATCGACAAGGGGAAGTAGTAAGGCATCCAGGCCGGGGCATGGGCTTCCACCAAGGTGGAGGCCATGAACACGGTGTAGGCACCGATGGTCATGAACTCGCCATGCGCCATGTTGATGACACCCATCTGGCCAAAAATAATCGCCAGGCCCAGGCCCATCAGCAGCAATACCGCAAACAGGCTGAGGCCTGCAAAGCCCTGCATCAGCCCGATATTCATCATTTCAGAAAAAGTCATGGCGCTCTCTTGTCGGGTGGTGGTCGGCGGAAATGCGGGCCAGAGGGGGAATGCCCCGGGGCCCGCTCTCGGAGTCCTGATTTACTGGTAACCCTTGGGGAAGGGATCAGGCTTGATCAGCTCGGGCGACTCGGACACCACCTTGAAAGTGCCGTCCGGCAGGCCTTGCGCAATGCGCGACTTGCTCCAGAGGTGGTGGTTGGCGTCGATCTTCACGTAGCCTTCCGGGGCAGTGTTGAGCTCAATGCCTGGCGATGCGGCCACGACCTTGTCGACATCGAAGCTGCCGGCCTTCTCGACAGCGGCCTTCCACAACCAGGGGCCGAGGTAACCGGCCTGGGTCACATCGCCGATGACCGACTTGGGGCCGTACTTGGCCTTGAAGGCCTCGACAAACTTCTTGTTGTTGGGGTTGTCCAGCGTCTGGAAGTACTTCATGCTCGAGTAGAAGCCGGCAAAGTTCTCGCCGCCAATGCCCAGCATTTCGTCCTCGGTCACCGACAGGGTCACCAGGAACTGCTTGTCGCCGGTGATGCCTGCGGCCTTGAGCTGCTTGTAGAAGGCCACGTTGGAGCCGCCCACGACAGCGGCAAAGATCAGATCGGGCTTGGCCACCTTGATCTTGTTGATCAGCGAGTTGAAGTTGGTGTTGCTGAGCGGGTAGTACTCCTCGCCGACGACCTTGCCCTTCTGGAAGGTCTCGATGTGCTTGCGTGCAATCTTCATCGAGGTGCGCGGCCAGATGTAGTCCGAGCCCACCAGGAACACCTTGGAGGCGTTCTTTTCCTTCTTGGCCCAGTCGAGGCTGTACAGAATCTGCTGGGTCGCTTCCTGGCCGGTGTAGATGACGTTCTTGCTCTGCTCCAGGCCTTCGTAGAACGTGGGGTAGTAGAGCAGGCCGTTTTCCTTCTCGAACACCGGCAGCACGGCCTTGCGCGAGGCCGAGGTCCAGCAGCCAAACACGGTGGCCACATGGTCGCTGATCAGCAGCTTCTTGGCCTTTTCAGCAAAGGTGGGCCAGTCGGAGGCGCCATCTTCCTTGATCACGCGGATCTTGCGGCCCAGCACACCGCCCATCGCATTGATCTGGTCAATGGCCAATTGCTCGGCCTGGATCGAGCCGGTCTCCGAGATCGCCATGGTGCCGGTCGAGGAGTGCAGCTGCCCGACCACCACCTCGGTATCGGTGACGGCCAGCTTGCTGGTGTTGACCTGGGCGGTCGGCGGGGTCTGGGCGCGGGCCAGCATGGGCAGACCCGCCACGCTGATGGCACCCAGGCCTTGCAAGAGACGGCGGCGGCGAAGCGACTGATGGAAATCCTGAGACATGCTTTTCTCCTCAAGTGGTTCAGCGGGCTGAACTGGTAACGGGTTGAAACCTGTAGCCACTCTAAAAGTGCGGCCGCCAAACACCCATACGTCATTTGACGTAGGCCCTGCGTAGCCACCGCGGGCTAAGCTTGTTCGCCCAATGCGCCTTGGGGTGCACCTTGCCGGCCACACCTTGCCGGCCACACCTTGCCGGCCACACCTCGCCGGCCGCACCTTGCCGGCCGCACCAGCCTTGCCGTGGCCTGAATATTGCTTAGTCTGCGGATCCCTTGCCCCCAGCGCCTGTGCGCTGCCTGTGATGACCAAGCCGTCCCAAAAGATCTTCCCGATCCGCCGCGAATACAACGCCTGGGTGGCCGACGAGACCATGGAGGACTACGCACTGCGCTATACGCCGCAAAAGGCCCGGCGCTGGAGCGAGTGGCAGCTGCTGAACACGGCGATGGGCGGGCTGTCCTTTCTGGCGCTGGAGGCGATTGGCGCGACCATCACCTTGGCCTATGGCTTTAGCAGCGCCGCCTGGGCCATTGCGGTGATGGGCATCGTCATCTTTCTGACCGCCTGGCCCATCTCGGTCTGCGCGGCGCGCTATGGGCTGGACATGGACCTGCTCACCCGGGGCGCCGGCTTTGGCTACCTGGGCTCGACCATCACCTCGCTGGTCTACGCCACCTTCACCTTTATCTTCTTTGCGCTGGAGGCGGCCATCATGGCGCTGGCCGTGCAGATGGCGCTGGGCTGGCCGCTGGTGGTCTGCTATGTGCTGTGCGCGCTGGTGGTGATACCGATGGTGCTCTATGGCGTCACCTTCATCTCCAAGCTGCAGGCCTGGACCCAGCCGCTGTGGGCCGTGATGCTGCTGGCCCCCTACCTGTGGCTGGCCTTCCAGCAGCCGCAGTTTGTGCAGGAGCTGCCGGGCCTGTCGGGCCTGACCTCGGGCAGCGCCGATTTCAACTGGCTGTATTTCGGCTCGGCCAGCACGGTGATCTTTGCGCTGATCGTGCAGGTGGGCGAGCAGGTCGATTACCTGCGCTTCATGCCGCGCAAGACGGCCTCCAACCGGGGCCGCTGGTGGTTTTGCGTGCTGATGGGTGGGCCCGGCTGGATTCTGGTGGGTGCGGCGCGCATGCTGGGCGGCGCCTACCTGGCCTATGTGGCGCTGCAGTTTGGCTCGACCGTGGCCGAGGCATCCGATCCCACCCACCTCTACCTCACCGCCTTTGGCAAGATCGTGCAGGACCCGGGCGTCGCCCTCTGGATTACGCTGGTCTTCGTCATCATGGCGCAGATCAAGATCAATGTGACCAATGCCTATGCCGGGTCGCTCGCCTGGTCGAACGTGTTCTCGCGCCTCACCCGCAGCCACCCCGGCCGCGTCGTGTGGCTGGTCTTCAACGTGATGATCGCGATGCTGATCATGACCTTGGGCGTGTTCAGCGCGCTGGAGAAGGTGCTGGGCATCTACAGCAATATCGCAGTCGCCTGGGTCGGCGCGCTGGTGGCCGATCTGGTCATCAACAAGCCGCTGGGCCTGAGCCCGACGGGCACCGAGTTCCGCCGCGCCTACCTGCATGACCTCAACCCCGTCGGCCTGGGCGCCATGGGCATTGCCGCGCTGGCCGCCGGCATTGCCTACAGCGGCCTGCTGGGCGAGCTGGCCAGCGCCTTTGCGCCCTATATCGCGCTGGCCATTGCGCTTTTGGTATCGCCGCTGCTGGCCTGGGCCACCGGCGGGCGCTGGTACATCGCCCGCCAGCCCGCGCAGTTCGAGGCCGCGCAGCTGCAGTGCGCCGTCTGCCAGAACCAGTTCGAGCGCGCCGACATGGCCGCCTGCCCCGCCTATGGCGCGCCGATCTGCTCGCTGTGCTGCTCGCTCGATTCGCGCTGCCATGACCGCTGCAAGCCCAGCACCGCGCGCGCCCAGGTGCAGTGGCGCAGCCTCTATGAAAGCCTGCTGCCCCAGCGCATCCAGCGCAGCATCAACTTCCGGCTGGCCTCCTATGCGGGCACGGTGCTGCTGCTGACCAGCCCCATGGCGCTGGCCCTGTTCGTGGTCTATATGCAGCAAAGCCTCTCGCCCGGGCAGACGGATCTGCGCTGGGCCTTTGTGCGCGCGTTCTCGCTGCTGGCGCTGCTGTGCGCGCTCTACGCCTGGTGGCTGGTGCTGGCCAAGGACAGCCGGCGCATGGCGCGTGAGGAGTCCGAGCGCCAGACGCAGATGCTGATGCAGGAGATCGAGGCCCACCAGCGCACCGATGCCCAGCTGCAGGCCGCCAAGGAGCATGCCGAGGCGGCCAACCAGGCCAAGTCACGCTATGTGGCCGGCATGGCCCATGAGCTGCGCACGCCGCTGACCAGCATCCTGGGCTATGCCCAGCTGCTGCTGCGGCGTAGCGACCTGCCCGGCCCCGCGCACGAGAACATCAGCACCATGCTGCACAGCGGCCAGCATATGCATTCGCTGATCGATGAGCTGCTGGACCTGGCACGCATCGAGGCCGGGCGCCTGCGGCTGGACCCGGCGCCGCTGCAGTTCCCCGAGTTTTTGGAGGCCGTTAACCGCATGGTGCGGCCGCAAGCCGAGGCCAAGGGCCTGCAGTTCGAGCTGCAGACGCAGGGCCGCATTCCAGCCTGGGTGCGGGCGGATGCCAAGCGCCTGCGCCAGATTCTGATCAACCTGCTGGGCAATGCCATCCGCTTTACCGACAGCGGCAGCATCCGCCTGCAGGTGGACTGCCACAGCGATGTGGTGCGCTTTGACATCCGCGACACCGGCATCGGCATCGCGCCGCAGGACCATGAGCGCATCTTCATGCCCTTTGAGCGCGGCAGCGCCGGGCGCCGCGCCGCCAGCACCGGCACCGGCCTGGGCCTGACCATCACCCGCATGCTGACCTTGCTGATGGGTGGGGAGCTGAGCCTGCAGAGCACGCCCGGCCAGGGCAGCACGTTCTCGGTGCGCCTGTACCTGAGCGAGGTACACAACCCGCCGCGCGCACTGGCCGGCCAGCCCCAGGCCCGGCCCTTTATCGGCGGCTACCTGGGCCCGCGCAGAACCCTGCTGCTGGTCGACGACCAGCCCATCCACCGCCAGCTGATCGCCGGCGTGCTGATCCCGCTGGGCTTTACAGTACTGGAGGCGGCCAGCGGCCAGGAATGCCTGGAGGTCATCCGCGACACGCCGCCCGATGCCATCTTGCTGGACCTGAGCATGGATGACCTGAGCGGCTGGCAGACCGCTGCGCTGGTGCGCCAGCAGTACAGCGCTGTGCACCTGCCCATCGTCATTGTCTCGGCCGACCTGTTCGAGAACCAGCCCGAGCAGCTCGAGCGCGCCGGCTGCCAGGCCTTTGTCGGCAAGCCGGTGCTGGAGTCCGAGCTGATGGACACGCTGGCCTGGCTGCTGAAGCTCGAATGGATAGAAGACATGGCCACTGGCTCGGCTGGCTCGGCCAGCTCAGCGGCCACGCCCCCCGCAGCGCCGCCACCTGCGCCGCAGGAGCCGCCCCTGCCGCCGGATCTGCAGTCGGACATCACGCGCCTGGCGCGCTTTGGCGATGGCGCCGGCCTGCGCAAACTGCTGGCGGCCGCCCAGGCCAGCCACCCCCAATCGCGCGGCACGCTGCAGGCCCTCGATGCCGCTGCCCAGCGCTTTGACTTTCCCCTCATTCTGGAGAGCCTCGGGCCTGCAGGGCCTGCGGACCGCTGACCATGCCCACTTTCACGCCCCATGCCGGTGTTGTCCTCGTCGTGGACGATGCCGTCGAGACCCTGGGATTTCTCTGCGACGCGCTCAGTCAGCAGGACTACACCGTGCTGGTCGCCCGCAATGCGGCCGAGGCGCTGGAGCGCCTGGAGATCGCCACGCCGGACGCCGTGCTGCTCGACTGCGTGATGCCCGGCGAGAGCGGCTTTTCGCTGTGCCGCAAGATCAAGGCCCACTCGGCCTGGGCCCATGTGCCGGTCATCTTCATGACCGGGCTGTCGGAGACCGACCATATCGTCGAGGGCTTTGCCTGCGGCGGCGTGGACTATGTCGTCAAACCGCTGAAGCTGCCCGAGGTGCTGGCGCGCCTGGCCCGCCATATGCACAACGCCCATGTGGGCCGCATGGCCCAGGCCGCGGTCGATGTGGCCGGCATGGGCGTGGTGGTGCTCGACCGCCAGGGGCGCCTGGCCTGGCGCTCACCGCAAGCGGCGCTGTGGCTGGAGCAGGCCTTTGGCGCCAGTGCGGCAGCGGCAACGGCCTGGTTGCAGTCGGCCTGGGATACGGCGGCCCAGCACCCGCTGGGCAGCGGCAGCCTGCTGGCCCAGTCGGTGGGCGAAGTGGGCATTGGCGAGCGTATGCTGGTGCTGCGCCTGGGCCATGAGGGCCTGCGCGCCAGCACCCAACGCCTGCAGGACGCGGCGCTGACCCCGCGCGAGACGGAAGTGCTGGGCTGGCTGGCCAAGGGCAAGACCAACCGCGACATTGCGCAGATCCTGGGCATGAGCCCGCGCACCGTCAACAAGCACCTGGAGCATGTGTTTGAAAAGCTCGGCGTGGAGACCCGTGCTGCGGCGGCAGCCATCGTCAGCGGGTCGTTGGCGGCGTAAGCTCGGTGAAAGCCACAGGAAGGCTACGGATATTGCTTGGCTTGAAAGCCCCTGGTTGCGGGCCAAACGGCTTGCGCCAGCGCAAATAAATGTCCATCACTGCCTCTGGGCGCACGACATTTCGCCCAAGGCTTACGACATTTCAACTATCAATATTGATAGCAGCCCTGATAAACCGTGGTTGAGCCGGGCGGCCATTTGGCTTTAAGTTCGCGAAAAAAGCCTTTGTCAAAAACTCGAAACACTCAGGAAAAACAAGGGTTTACCTTAGAAAAAACCCCAGTCTGTTCTCGTTAGGATGGCACTCTTTTTCCCATTCAAGAGAGACAAGCCGTTATGAACAAGATGATGCAATGGACTGCACTGGCCCTGGCGGCCGCTACCGCCACCGGCGCCTATGCCGACGCCTCCTACCCCAACAAGCCCATCACCATCGTCGTGCCGTTCACCGCTGGCGGCCCCACCGACCGCGTGGCACGCGACCTGGCCGAAGCACTGCGCAAGCCCCTCAACGGCGTGACCGTGGTCATCGACAACGCCGACGGCGCAGGCAGCACCATCGGCATGGCCAAGGCCGCACGCGCCAAGCCAGACGGCTACACGCTGCTGCTCAACCACATCGGCGTGGCCACGGCCCCCATCCTCTACCGCAAGCTGTCCTTCGATGTGACCAAGGACTTCGAATACCTGGGCATCATCAACGACGTGCCGATGACCCTGGTCGGCAAGCCCACCCTGGCACCGAACAACTACAAGGAACTGGCCGCCTACCTGAACAAGGAAAAGGACAAGGTCAACCTGGCCAATGCCGGTATCGGTTCTGCCTCGCACCTGTGCGGCCTGCTGCTGCAAAGCACCCTGAAGATCCCGCTGACCGCCGTGCCATACAAGGGCGCCGCTCCGGCGATTGCCGACCTGATGGGCAACCAGGTCGATGTGCTCTGCGACCAGACCACCAACACCACCGGCCAGATTGAGGGCAAGAAGGTCAAGGCCTATGCCGTGACCACCAACAAGCGCCTGACCACGCCATCGCTCAAGGACCTGCCGACCCTGCAGGAAGAAGGCCTGAACGGCTTTGAAGTGACGATCTGGCACGGCCTGTACGCCCCCAAGGGCACGCCGGCCGACATCCTGAAAAAGGTCAACGACGCGCTGAAGGTCGCCTTGAAGGACCCCGAGTTCATCAAGAAGTCCGAAAACCTGAGCGCCGTGGTCGCCACCGACCAGCGCATCACGCCCGAAGGCCACAAGGCCTTTGTGCAGGCCGAGATCGCCAAGTGGACGCCGATCATCAAGGCCGCCGGCACCTTCGCCGACTGATCCTCAGCCCCCATGCAAAAAGACTGCCTCGGCAGTCTTTTTTCGTTGGCGTGAGAACGTTGCTGAGCGATCAACCGCCCCAGACCACATCGGCCTGCTCGGCCGCACTGCGGCGCAGCATCTCGATAAAGGGCACCGCCCGCTGCTTGAGGCCGACGCTGGCCTTCACATCCTGGCCATCGGCGTCTTCGGGGTCCTGGTCCAGATCCTGGGTTTTTGCCGCCTGCGCGCGCTCGTCCTCAGCGGCCACGGCGGCCTGGAGCGCAGCAATGGCCTGCGGAATCTGGTCGGTGGTGATGATGCCGCGTGGCGAGGCGTCCTTGCCGATGATCTGCAGCACCTTGCGGGCATCGGGCTCGAGCATGATCATGTCTGCAGTGGCCTGAGATTTGAATTTGAATAGCACGGTGCGCTCCTTATCGATACATATAGTCCCGGGTGAACGGGTATTGTGATTGTGCACCAGGCATGGTCCCTGTCGTCATCGATCTATCGGGCATGACAGCCAGCATCTGGTGCAGCGCCACCCAGCCATGCTCAAAACCGGTGGCGCAACCGGCCAGGTAGAGGCGGTAGGCGCGCAGCGTTTTGGCCGCCTGCGCGGGGTTGCCCTTGTGTGAGAGGATGGCCAGCGCCTCACCCAGCTGCGCCTCCAGCGCATCGGACCAGGCCCACAAGGTCTTGGCGTAATGGGGGCGCAGGTTGTCGGTGTCTACCATCTCCCAGCCGGCATGGGCCATCTCTTCGAGCACGGCGCTGACATGGATCAGCTCGCCGCCAGGGAAGATGTATTTCTCGATGAAATCGCCCATGCCCGCGCCCAGCTGTTCGTTGTCGGTGCCGCCAGCGGTGATGCCGTGGTTCATCAGCAAGCCGCCGGGCTTGATCAGGCGCTTGAGCACGCTGAAGTACTCCTGCATATGCGCGCGGCCCACATGCTCGAACATGCCTACCGAGGCGAGCTTGTCAAAAGGCTGGTCCACCTGCAGCTGGCGGTAGTCGCTCAGCAGCATCCGGACGCGGCCTTGCAGGCCTTTTTGTTCGATCAGCCGGTTGACATAGGCATGCTGGTTCTTCGACAAGGTGATGCCGGTGCCCTCGATGCCGTAGTGCTCGGCCGCCCACAAGAGCAGGCCGCCCCAGCCAGCGCCCACATCCAGAAAACGCTCGCCGGGCTGCAGCCGCAGCTTGCGGCAGATCAGATCGAGCTTAGCCTCCTGCGCCTGCGCCAGGCTGTAGCCAGGCTCGGCATAGTAGGCGCAGGAGTAGACGCGGCGCGGGTCCAGCCACAGGCCGTAGAAGTCGTCCGAGACGTCGTAGTGGAACTGGATCTGCTCGGAATCCTTGGTCAAGGTATGGAGCGCTGCCGAGCGGGAGCGCGCCAGCAGCCGGCTCCACCAGGTCGAGCGTGCGGCCACCGGGTCGGCGGGCATCAAGGCCACCGCTGCGGCCATGGCATCGCGCATCGTGCCTTCGATCTCGACATGGCCCTCGACGATGGCCGCGCCGACCACCCCCACATCGCCCGCCGCCAGCGAGGCCAGCGCCGCCGCATTGTGGCAACGGATACGTACTTGCGCCTGGTCCGGCGGACCGATCCATCCGCCCTGGGGCATGGAGATGGCAACCAACACTGGCAAACCCGCCAGCTTCTCTTCGAGCTTGGACTGCAGGATATTCATGCCACTTATTGTGTGACGCCGCTCCGCGCCGTCAATGGCATTTGTCTGACACACCTACTGACAGCATATGTATAAAAGATACAGCGAGCAGCGCCGATCAAGCGCGCTTAGCATTGCCCAGCGACCATGTCCACATCCCTGCCCTCCGACCCGACCATCCCTTCAAACCCCGCGATTTTGCAGGGTTTGGCCGCGCTGCAAGCGCGCTTTCCAGACCATGACTGGGTGGTGCTGCAAGCCGACCCGGATGCCTGCCATGTCTGGCGCCTGGCGCCGCAAAACGCGTCACCTATTCGACACGATCTGCCACTGGGCTATGGCCAATTGGCAACACAGTACCTGAGCCGCGCATCGGCAGGGGCCGGCCAGGTGGAGCAGGTGATTGAGCTGGTGGAGGACCAGATCATGCCGCTGACCCGCAGCTGGCCAGCGCCGGGGCCCCAGCTGGCTTTGCTGTGCCGCGCGCCGGACATGGCAGCGCTGGCGGCGCAGCTGCACGATCCGCAAGCTGCCCTGCAGACGACCGACGCCATCGAGCAGCTGTTCAACCGCTATGCCCAGTACATGATGGGCGGCAGCCACGGCGGCCTGCAGCTGACGCCAGCGCAGGCGGCGCTGTTGATCTTGCTGCGCGAATGCCTGCACCACTGGGGCTGCCAGCAGGTCGCGCTGCAGGTCGCTCTAGAGGTCGCTCCGCCTGAGGTCAGCGCGCCTCGCGGCTGAGGCCATCGACGGTCTGGAACAGCGCCTGCCGCGCCTGGCTGATGATCTGCCCCTTCCAGGCCACGCTCTCGTCGTAGAAGGCTTCGCGCATCTGCTGGTGGATGGCGGCTTGCTGGTCTGCCGGCGCCTCGGGGTGCTGGTGCAGCCAGTGGTCGGCGCGCAAGGCATCCAAGGTGGCATGCACGGGCAGCACACCGTACTCCAGGGCCATGCCGGTAAAGGCGGCCTGCGGGCATTCCTGCGCCACGCTGTTCCACAGCAAGCCGGTCAGCGGCGGCGACGAGGAGCTGCCATCGTCCAGCGAGGTGACTGGCGTGGCACCAGCGCCATCCCACCAGCGGCGCGCCCGCGCCAGCATGGCCGCATCGCCGGGCGGGCCGGTAAAGATGCGCTCGCCATAGCCATTGGGGCCCAGGCCGGTGTGCACGTCGATCCAGGCAATCTGGCGCGCCTGGCTGCCGTGCTGGCGCAGCACCTGGCGCAGGGTCTGGTTGCTCCAGGTGGGGGCCTGGCCGCCAAAGAACACGCCTTGCGGATGGCGGTACTGGCCCTGGGCGACCGCGGCCTGCCAGGCCTTGAGGCCATGCGCGTCGATAAAGTCCTGCATCGCCTGCTGCACCTGGGCCGTGGGCGGCCACTGGGCGGGCACGATCACGTCGTGCAGTTGGTCATAAGCCGGGTTGCCCGGCAGCGGCTGGGAGAAATCGACAAAGTTGCGGTTCAGGTCGACGTTCTCCTGCGTCACCCGCCGGCCGTAGGAAAAGCCATGGGGGTTGAGCGCATGCACATAGAGCACGGCCACGCCGGCGTTGCGTGCCTTGTCCAACCACTCGGCATCGCGCAGCGCATGGACCTGCACGCCGCTGCCGCAGTAGCCTTCGATGCCATGGCAGGCGCTGCTGAGGATCAGCAGCTGGTCGGCGTCCATCGCGCCATCGCGGGCCACATCCATGGCCAACGCTTCGCCCTCTACCCCGGTCAACGGATGGGGCTGGGACTGCAGCGCCAGGCCGGCGGAGGCGGCGGCCTCGAGAAACTGCTGGCGTGCTGCAGCATAGCTGGCTGAAAAGGCTTGTTCTACGGCGCTCATGCGGCGATACCTCCGTGGCGGATGTCGGCATTGACCATGCGCTCGACCTGCACCGCACAGTCATAAAAGGACGGTGCGCGTCCGATATCGGTCAGTTGCTGGTGGGTCAGCTCGTTGACGTTGGTGCCATTGGGCCCGTCCTTGCGCCACCAGATGCCCAGCCCCACCACCACGCCGGGCCGGGCGCGGCCATTGATGCTGGCATGGCAGACATGCTCGCCCCGGGTGTTGAAGACGCGCACCAGATCGCCATCGGCAATCTCGCGGCTTTGCGCATCGCTGGGGTGCATCTCCAGCATCGGGCGCACTTCGGCACTGCGCAGCTTGCGCACATTGACGAAGGTGGAATTGAGAAAGTTGCGCGCCGGCGGCGAGATCATCGCCAGCGGATGGCTGGCCGTAGGCAGCTCATGGTTGGGCAGGTAGTCGGGCAAGGGGTTGATGCCTATGGCCTCCAATGCCGCACTGTGGAACTCGCACTTGCCCGAGGGCGTCGCAAAGCCGCCCTCGGCAAAAGGGGCGTCGGGCAGGTCCTGCGCGACAAAGCCCTGGTCCAGCAGCTGCTCAAACGGGATGCGCGTGGGGTCGACCGCCTGGCGGCACAGTTCCTCGTCGCTGTCGGCAAAATGCGGCGCGGCAAAGGCACTGTCGTAGCGCGCCATTTGGGCCGCCAGGTCGCGGAAGATCTGCGCATTGCTGCGCGCCTGGCCCAGCGGCGCAATGGCCGGGCGGTTGAGCAGCACATCGGTATGGCCGTAGCTGGTGTGGATGTCCCAGTGCTCGAGCTGGCTGGTGGCGGGCAGCACATAGTCGGCATAGTCGGCCGTGTCGGTCATGAAGTGCTCCAGCACCACGGTGAACAGATCCTCGCGGGCAAAGCCCTGGACCACCTTGGCCGAATCGGGGGCGACGGCTACCGGGTTGCTGTTGTAGCAGATGAGCGCAGCAATCTGCGGGCCAAACTCGGCGCTGGCGGGCTTGAGCAGCGCATCGCCAATCGTGCTCATGTTGACGGTGCGGGGCTGGCGCGCGCCCAAGAGCGCCGGCATCTGCAGCGCCCCCCGGCGCGCCGGGGCTGACGAGGAGCTCGACAGCAGCAGGCCGCCTGCGCGGTGGCGCCAGGCGCCGGTGAGCGCTGGCAGGCAGGCGACGGCCCGCACCGCATTGCCGCCGCCGCGCGCACGCTGCATGCCGTAGTTCAGGCGAATGGCCGCCCGCTCGGTCGTGCCATAGTCGCGCGCCAGGCTGCGGATCTGCGCGGCATCGATGCCGCAGACCTGGGCGGCGCGCTCGGGCGGCCACTGCAAGGCACGTTCCTTCAGCGCATCCCAGCCCAGCGTGTGCTGGGCGATGTAGTCGTGGTCCAGCCAGTCGTTGGCGATCAGCTCATGCATCAAGGCCAGCGCCAATGCCGCATCGGTGCCGGGCAGCAGCTGCAGGTGCTCATGGCATTTGTCGGCGGTCTCGCTCTTGCGCGGATCGATGCAGACCAGCTTGGCGCCATGGCGCTTGGCCTCCATCGCATAGCGCCAGAAATGCAGGTTGCTGCCAATGCTGTTGCTGCCCCAGATGAGGATCAGCCGGCTCTCGGCAAAAAACTGCACCCGCATGCCCAGCTTGCCGCCATAGGTGTGCAGCAAGGCCTCCGAGCCCGCGCTGGCGCAGATGGTGCGGTCCAGCAGCGAGGCGCCCAGCTGGTGGAAAAAGCGCCGGTCCATGCTCTCACCCTGCACCAGGCCCATGGTGCCGGCATAGCTGTAGGGCAGGATGGCCTGCGGATCGGTTTGCGCAATGCGGTGCAGCCGCGCGCTGATATCGGCCAGCGCCTCGTCCCAGCCCACCGGCTGGAACTGGCCGCTGCCCTTGGGCCCCACCCGCTTCATCGGCTGCAGTACGCGGTCTTCGTGGTAGCTGCGCTCGGTGTACTTGCTCACCTTGGCGCAGAGCACGCCGCCGGTATGCCCATGCGCGGGATTGCCACTGACCTTGGTGGCTATGCCATCGACCACCGTGGTGACCAGCGAGCAGGTGTCGGGGCAGTCATGGGGGCAGGCCCCCAAAACGGTAGTGGTGGCAGCGGAGGTGGTCATGGCAGTGGCGGCGCCCAGACGGGCGCAAAATCGGGGGGAGAGTTGTGCTGCACATGGTAGCGCCAGATGGCAGGGGCTGGGGTCGCGTGCAGCAGGTTTTCGAGCGGGGCCCAGGCCCAGGGTTATTCCCAAGACATTTCAGCGCAGGGGCGCCCGGCTTTGCTGCACCATAGAGGGCTTGGCACGCCGCCCGCCCATGCCTTGGCCCCGCAGGCGCCGCCAGACAGATACACCCCCATGTAGCCAACAGGATTTTCCATGAAGCTGATTGATTCCATCGTGGCCGAAGCGGCCAGCATCGCCCAGATCCGCAAAGACATCCACGCCCACCCGGAGCTGTGCTTTGAAGAAGTGCGCACGGCCGATCTGGTGGCAGCCAAGCTGACGGAATGGGGCATTCCGATCCACCGCGGCCTGGGCACCACCGGCGTGGTCGGCATCGTGCACGGCAAGGATGGCGGCGCCAGCGGCCAGGCCGTGGGCCTGCGCGCCGATATCGATGCGCTGCCGATGCAGGAGTCCAACACCTTTGACCACGCCAGCCGCCATGCCGGCAAGATGCACGCCTGCGGCCATGACGGCCACACCGCGATGCTGCTGGCCGCTGCCAAGCACTTCTCCAAGTTCCGCGATTTTGACGGCACGGTCTACCTGATCTTCCAGCCCGCCGAAGAAGGCGGTGGCGGCGCGCGCGAGATGATCAAGGATGGCCTGTTCGAGAAATTCCCGATGCAGGCGGTGTTTGGCATGCACAACTGGCCCGGCATGGCCGCCGGCAACATGGCTGTCAGCCCCGGCCCGGTGATGGCCTCCAGCAACGACTTCAAGATCACCATCACCGGCAAGGGCGGCCACGGCGCGATGCCGCACATGGGCAATGACCCCGTGCCGATCGCCTGCCAGATCGTGACGGCCTTCCAGACCATCATCACCCGCAACAAAAAGCCGCTCGATACCGGCGTGATCTCCGTCACGATGATCCACGGCGGCGAAGCCAACAACGTGATCCCCGACCGCGTGGAGCTGCAAGGCACGGTGCGCACCTTCCGCACCGAAGTGCTGGACCTGATCGAAGCGCGCATGCGCCAGGTGGCCGAAGGCTGCTGCGCGATGAACAACGCCCAGTGCGAGTTCCACTTCAACCGCAACTACCCCGCCACCGTCAACAGCGCCCCCGAAGCCGAGTTCGCCCGCCAGGTGATGATCGACATCATCGGCGCCGATAAGGTGAAAGCGCAAGAGCCCACGATGGGCGCCGAAGACTTCTCCTTCATGCTGCAAGCCAAGCCCGGCGCCTACTGCTTCATCGCCAACGGCGAAGGCGACCACCGCGCCATCGGCCACGGCGGCGGCCCCTGCACCCTGCACAACCCCAGCTACGACTTCAACGACGACCTAATCCCCCTGGGCGCCACCTACTGGGTAGAGCTGGCCACCAAGTGGCTGGCCCAAGCGAAGAAATAGGCGAAGCCAGACCAGCGAATCAAAAACAAAAAAAGCGCCCGAGCAAGACCCGGGCGCTTTTTCGTTGAAACACAGCTGAAACCACCCCGCCCCACCCAGGCACCACCTGCCATCAACCGGTATGCCAGAGTGGGCACAAGAAGCAAGCGCAGCACCCACGCCACTACCCCAACGCCGAGATAGGGCTTGAGA
>NZ_JBBGZG010000001.1:152045-222212 GCF_037479315.1 Comamonas sp. MYb69 | reverse complement strand
AGACGAGGCGTCGCAGGCGCAGACAGTACGCCTGTACGGCAAGCCTGCGCAACGAAGGATCAGGCCCTATATCGGCGCCCCCGCACGATCAACAGCCCAAAACTCAAAACAACACCAGCCCCAAGCATCACATGAGATCAAACGGTATGCTGGAGCGAGCCCAAGAAGCAAGCGCAACGCCCACCCCACCACCCCAACGCCGAGATAGGGCTTGAGACGAGGCGTCGCAGGCGCAGACAGTACGCCTGTACGGCAAGCCTGCGCAACGAAGGATCAGGCCCTATATCGGCGCCTCAGCACGATTAACAGTCCAAACTCCAAAACAGCACAAGAACTCAACACCCCAGCTGATCGGCTAAGTCAAGGATGCTGCTGCAGTGGTAGGTGTTGTTTGGTTGGGGGGTTACATCTTTGGGTTGGTTGGATCCGTATTCATGGGGCCGTTGGATATACGCCGTCTGCAACCCACACCCCCGAGCCGCCGCCAAATCACTGTGATGCGCAGCGACAAGCATCACGGCAGAAGCCTCCACCCCAAAAACATCCGCCACACCCAGATACGCCCGGGGATCGGGCTTGTAGGCCTGAAAAACTTCGGCCGACAAAACACAATCCCAGGGCAGCCCGGCGTTCTTGGCCATATGGGTCAGCAAGGCAATATTGCCGTTGGACAGCGGCGTAATGACAAAGCGGCTTTTGAGCCGCTGCAGGCCAGCGACGGCATCGGGCCAGGGGGACAGCCGGTGCCAGACCCGGTTCAGCTCGGCGCGCTCGGCCTCGGGCATGCCGCCCAGCCCAAACTGCGGCAGGATGCCGTCCAGAATGCGGCGGTGCAGCACATCCATGCGCGTCCAGCCCAGCTGGCCCTGGCGTACCAGGTCCATCGCCGGCTGGTAGCCCTTGCGCCAGGCCAGTGCAAAGGCGTCGCCATCGACCTGGGGATAGCGGGCGGCCATTTCGCGCGCGATGCTGTCGTGCCAGTCCACCACGGTGCCAAATACGTCAAACGCCAGAATCTGGGGGTGCGCTACAGCCATGGGTGGGTTTCCAACAAAGAAAAAACACCGCCGAGCATGCGCCAGCACGGGCAGGCGCCCTATCGCGCAGGCGTCAGCCCAGGGTTCTTTGAGAGCGCAGGCACAAAAAAAGCGCGATGTCTAGGACATCGCGCTTGGTGACTTAACTTTTTTAACCCGAATGGTTAACCAACTGGCGCTTCGATTTTAACGCAATTCGACAATTTTTAACTAATCTAATTGAATATTGTTGGTTTTTATCACGGGACCCAGTTTATTACGCTCTGTGACGAGGAATTTCTCCATCTCGCTGCGGCCCGTCGGCGTCACTTCCAGCCCCATGTCTTCGAGGCGCTTGACAACGGCCGGGTCCTTCAAGGTGGCCTGCAGCTGCTCGCTCAAGCGGTTCACACGGTCTTCCGGCGTGGCCTTGGGGACCACCAGGCCCTGCCAGGCATAGGCTTCAAAGCCCTTCACCCCCTGCTCATCCAAGGTGGGCACATCCGGAAACACCTTGGAGCGCTGCGGCGTTGCAATGCCAATGGCGCGCAGCTTGCCCGCCTGGATGTTCTGGAAGCCGGCCACCGAGTCGACAAACATGAAGGGCACCTGGCCGCCCAGCACATCCTGCACCGCAGGCGCTGCGCCCTTGTAAGGCACATGCACCAGGCTCAGCTTGAGCTGCTCCTTGAAAATCTCGGTCGCCAGGTGGTGGGGCGAGCCTGCGCCGGGCGTTGCATAGCTGACGCCACCCTGCTGCGCCTTGGCCCAGACGGTGAACTCGGCCAGGTTCTTGACCGGCAACTTGGGGTTGACGACCAAGATCAGCGGAAAGCGCACCAGCATGCCCACCGGCGCAAAGTCCTTTTCGGCGCTGTAGCTGAGCTTTTGGTACAGAAAGGCATTGGCCGCCAGGGTGCCGGTGTCACCCGTGAGCAGGGTATAGCCATCGGGCTTGGCGCGCGCGGCGTAATCGGCACCGATATTGGTGGCCGCGCCAGGCTTGTTGAGGATGATGATGGACTGGCCCAGGGCCTTGGCCATCGGCTCGGCCACCACGCGGGCGACCACATCGGAGCCGCCGCCCGCCGCATAGGGCACAACCCATTCAATGGGACGCTCGGGGTAGGCGGCGTGGCCGAGGACCGGCAAGGCCAGCGCGGCGGCAGCCAGCAGCTGGCGCAGGGAAAAAGGGGTGGGCATGGTGTTGTCTCCTGTTGCTAATCTTTTTGTCTCAGTGGCACCGGGCTACGGGCGCCGGGCGCCGGCCGGGGCCTGGTGGCATTGTCCACCTGCCCCCAGCCAGGCAGCTGTCGCTTACAGCGTACGCGCAGGCAGCATCTGGCCTTCGCAAGGGCCAAAGCCGATGCGGGCGGCACCGGGCCGTTCGCACCAGCCGCGCAGCACCACGGCGTCGCCATCTTCCAGCCAGGTGCGGGTCTCGCCATTGGGCAAGGTCAGCGGCTGCTTGCCGCCCACGGTCAGCTCGATCAGCGCGGCGGCCTGGTCCAGGCTGGGGCCGGACAGGGTGCCGGTGCCCAGCAGGTCACCGGGCTGCAGGTTGCAGCCGTTGACGGTGTGGTGGGCGACCAGCTGCGCCACAGTCCAGTAGGCATGGCGGTAGTTGGACTGGGTGATCTGCACCGCTGGCTGGCCGGCGGCACGCATCTTGGCCGTCTGCAGGTCCACGGCCAATGCAATGTCAAAGGCACCGGCATCGCGGTTGTGGGCGCTGTCCATATAGGGCAGCGGCTGCGGATCGCCGTCGGGGCGGGCAAAGGCGACGCGGTAAGGCGCCAGCGCCTCCAGGGTCACCACCCAGGGGGAGAGGGTCGAGGCAAAGTTCTTCGACAGAAACGGGCCCAGCGGCTGGTATTCCCAGGGCTGGATGTCGCGTGCCGACCAGTCATTGAGCAGGCAGAGGCCAAACACATGGTCCTCGGCCTCCCCAATGCTGACGGGCTCGCCCAGCGCGTTGGACTGGCCCACGAAGATGCCCATTTCCAGCTCGATATCCATACGCGCGCTGGCCTTGACCGTCGGCACCGCGGCATCGGGCGCCTTGGTCTGGCCCACCGGGCGCTTGAACGGCGTGCCCGAGACCACGATGCTCGACGAGCGGCCATGGTAGCCAATCGGCACCCACTGGTAGTTGGGCAGCAGGGGGTTGTCCGGGCGGAACTGCTTGCCGATATTGGTCGCGTGGTGGATGGAGGTGTAGAAGTCGGTGTAGTCACCGATCCGCGCGGGCAGGTTGTACTCGGCCTGCGCTTGCGGCACCAGGAAGCCCTGCCACTGCGCCTGCTCGGCAGCGCCCACGCGCAGGCCGCGCGACAGCGCCAGGCGCAGCGCGCTCCAGGCCTGGGGGCCCAGCGCCATCAGGGCGTTGAGCGATTCCTGCGCGCCCGCCTCGGCGGCGCGCTGCGCATCGCCGCTCAGGCTGCCGCCGGCGGCCAGCGCCTGCAGGTCGACAATCTGGTCGCCAATGGCGACGCCGCCGCGCCAGGCTTGCTGGCTGCCTTGGCGGCGAAAGCTGGCAAAGGGCAGGTTCTGCAGCGGAAAATCGCTGCCAGCGGCCTGGGCGCTAGGAACCCAGCTTTGCAGCGCGGGGTCATGGGTTTCGTTGAGCAGGGTCATGCGTTGATGTCTCCAAGTGGGGTTGCAGCGGGCGCATCTGCGTTGTGTGCCCGCTGCGGTTCAGTCTCAGTGGCCTCGGCGGCCTTAGGCCTTACCTTGCGGCTTGAAATGCTTTTGCAGCCCTTGCCAGCAGCGGTAGTACTCGTGCTGCAGCTGCACCGTCTCCAGCGCATAGGCGGTGGGCTGGATGACGGCGGGGGTCTCGAACATGAAGGCCATCGTGTTGTCGATGTAGTGCGGTTTGTGCGTGTCGGCCTGGCTGGCCTTGTCGAAGGTATCGGCATCGGGCCCGTGGCCGCTCATGCAGTTGTGCAAAGAGGCGCCGCCGGGCACAAAGCCCTCGGCCTTGGCGTCGTAGGCGCCCTCAATCAAGCCCATGAACTCGCTGGCAAAATTGCGGTGGAACCAGGGCGGACGGAAGGTGTCCTGCGCCACCAGCACGCGCGGCGGGAAGATGACAAAGTCCAGCGCATCCACGCCAGGCAGGGAGGTGGGCGATTGCAGCACCAGAAAGATCGACGGATCGGGGTGGTCGTAGCTGATCGAGCCGATGGTGTTGAAGCGGCGCAGATCGTATTTGTAGGGCGCGTAGTTGCCATGCCAGGCCACCACATCGAGGGGCGAATGGCCGATGCGCGCCGACCAGAAGTGGCCGCGCAGCTTGGCCACCAGCTCGAAGTCGCCCTCCTTGTCCTCGTAGGCGGCGACCGGCGTCTGGAAATCACGCGGGTTGGCCAGGCCGTTGGAGCCGATCACGCCCAGGTCAGGCAGCTTGAGCAGCTCGCCGTAGTTTTCGCAGATATAGCCGCGCGCCGTGCCGTCGAGCAAGGTCACGGCAAAGCGCACCCCCCGGGGCACCACGCAGATCTCTTGCGGCTCGACCTCCAAGGTCCCCAGCTCGGTGGCAATCTGTAGCCGCCCCTGCTGGGGCACGATCAGCAGCTCGCCATCGGCGTTGTAGAAGTAGCGCCCCTCCATGCTGCGGTTGGCGGCATACAGGTGGATGCCGCAGGCGGCATTGCCGCCCATGCTGACGATGCCCTGCAGAAAATCGCAGGGCGCATCGGGCAGCGGCAGCGGATCCCAACGCAGCTGGTTGGGGGGCGTGGGCACCTCGTCAAAACCGCCGGTGACATGGCTTTTCCAGCGCGGCAGGGCCAGCGGCGCAAAGGGCTCATGCATGGCGCCGGGGCGGATGCGGTAGAGCCAGCTGCGGCGGTTGCTGTGGCGCGGCGCGGTAAAGGCCGTGCCCGACAACTGCTCGGCATACAGGCCCAGCGGCGCGACCTGCGGCGAATTGCGCCCCACGGGCAGCGCCCCCGGCTCGGCCTCGGTCGCCCATTCATTGGCAAAACCTGTCATATAGTGCCGGGGCTCGGCGTTCAAACTGCGCATGCATGTCTCCTTTCAGTCGTTATTGGGGCGGGTGTGCCGGCCGTGCAGACCTGGCGCACTAGGAATCCCTAGGGAAAATACTGGACGTGGGCGTGCCCTGGGCGCTTCCGCAAAGCGGGGCTCCGTGACATAGTCGCGGTAGCTGTTTTCCCAGCCAGCATTGATACAAAACCAAGGAGACGCGTTGAACACGCCGCTGGACCGTACCTATACCCACCGCCTGCATGCGCTGGCCAAAGTCACCGACCGCACCACCCAGATGGTGTACGAGGAGGAGGTGGGCATCCCTATCAGCGAGGCCCGCTGCCTGGCAGCGATTGGCGCGTTCCATCCCTTGTCGGTCAATGACCTGGCGATGCGCGCCAACCTGAACAAGGCCCAGGCCAGCCGCTCCACCCAGGCGCTGGTCGAGCAGGGCCTGGTGCTCAAGCAGGCCAGCGAAGTGGACGGGCGCGGCGTGGTGCTCAGCCTCACGCCCAAGGGCTGCGAGTGCTGGGAGAAGGTCATGGTGGTCATCGCCCGCCGCAATGAAGAGATTCTCTCGGCGCTGACCATCGACGAGCGCGAGCAGCTCAGTGTGCTGCTCGACCGCCTGCTGCAGCACGCGCGCCAGACCAGCCTGCCCGAGTAGCGCGGCCCTGCTGCCCGCAGGGCTGCATGCATGGCGCCGCAGCGGCTTGCGCCGCCGCTGGCAGGCATGCAGCCTGGCCATCATGCAGCGGCCTCCGGCTCGGCCACGGCATCGGCCTGCGCCTGGTAGAGCGAGGCCACGTTCTGGTCAATCGCACCAAACAGGCTGTGGCCGTCCTTGCCCTTCATCTCGATGCGCACCGTGTCGCCAAACTGCATGAAGCCGGTGGCGGTCTTGCTTTTTTGCAGCACTTCCATGCTGCGCTTTTCGGCGATGCAGCCATAGCCCTTGGGCCAGTCCATGCGGCCGTGCTTTTCGGCGCCGCTGTTGCTGACGGTGCCGCTGCCCAGCACGGTGCCGGCGCGCAGGTGGCGCGTCTTGGCGGCGTGGGCGATCAGCTGGCCAAAGTGAAAACCCATCTCCGGGCCCGCATCGCACATGCCGACCTTGCGGCCGTTCCAGCTGGTCTGCAAGGCCAGGTGCACCTTGCCGCCGCGCCAGGCATCGCCCAGTTCATCGGGGGTGATGGCCACCGGGCTGAAGGCCGTCACCGGCTTGCTCTGCACCAGGCCCGCGCCCTTGTCCAGCTCGGCCGCCTGCAGCTGGCGCAGGCTCACCGGATTGGCCAGCATCAGCAGGCGCACGCTGTCGAGCGCATCTTCGGGACTGCTGTCCTGCTTCACATCGCCGGTGATGACGGCGAGCTCGGCCGAGAAATCAATGCCCATGGCCTCGCTCGCCACGACGATGTCGTCACAGGGGCCGATGAAGGCGTCGCTCGCGCCCTGGTGGACCAAGGGATCGGTCTTCAGCGCCGCGGGCAAGTCCTCACCCGGTGCCTGGCGCAGCAAGGCCACATGGCTCAGGTAGGCGACGCCGCAGAGCCATTGGTAGGCGCGTGGCAGCGGTGCCATGCACTGGGCGGGGTTGAAGTCAAAGCTGTGGCGCGCGCGGTCGGCATTGAGCGCGTCGTACAGGTCCTGCAGCTGGGGGGCGTAGAAATACCAGTCGTCGAGCACCTGCTGGAGGCGGTGCGCGATCCCGGAGGCGTAATGGGCCGTGCGCAGGTCGCGCGAGACGACGACCAGCTGGCCGTCGCGCGATCCGTCTTTATAGCTTGCAAGCTTCATACCGGTGTCTCACAGTCAAACATGCCTCTATCGTGCCAGATTGGCCCCAGGCTGGGCGCTTGCCACGCTGCTTGTGCCTATCGCAATGCACGCCTTGCAGCGTGAAATTACGATTAGTGAAATGCATTCCTTTATTTAGAATACCTTAAACTAGCGCCATGGACAAGGATCGTGCAGGCATTCAGTCGGTGGAGGTGGGATTTGCGCTGTTGCAGGCGCTGGTGGAGGCCCGAGGCCCGCTGGCGCTCAAAGACCTGGCGCAGGCCGCTGCGATGCCGGCAGCCAAGGCCCACCGTTATCTGGTGAGCTACCAGCGCAGCGGCCTGGTCAAACAGGAGGCGGCCACCTCGCGCTACGACCTGGGCCCGATGGCCTTGCAGCTGGGGCTGGCGGCGCTGCGCCGCAGCGATGCAGTGCGGCTGGCGCGCGAGCGCATACCCGATTGGCTCGACCGCCTGGGCCACACGGTGGCGCTGGCCGTCTGGGGCAACCATGGCGCCACCATCGTGCACTGGGAGGAGCCGCCCCATGGCACCACCGGCCACCTGCGCCTGGGCGATGTGATGCCGCTGCTCTCATCGGCTACCGGGCGCTGCTTTGGCGCCTGGCTGCCCGCCGCGCGGACCGAGGCTGCCCTCGAGCGCGAGCTGGCGCAGGCACGCCTGGCCGGGCGCAGTGACCTGCCCCAGACCGCCGCCGCCGCGCACCAGCTGTTTGCCCAGGTGCGCAGCCAGGGCACCGCCTGCGTGGTCGACACCCTGCTGCCCAGCGTAGCCGCACTGTGCGCGCCCGTCTTTGATGCGCGCGGCCAGCTGGTGCTGGGCATCACCAGCCTGGGCACGCAGGCCACGTTTGACCCCGCCCCCGAAGGGGCCATGGCCCAGGGCCTGCAGGCCATCGCCGCCCAGCTCTCGCACGCGCTGGGCTACAGCGGCGCAGAACCGGGCGAGCAGGCCCTGATTTCGACCTAATCCAGCGGCCCTGTGGGCCTGCGCAGCAGGCACTACACTGGGCGTCTCATGCGCCAACGCCCTCTCATCCTGCTGACTTTTGCCGTGCTGGCCGCCCACGGGCTGCTGCTGGCCTGGCCCGGGGTGCAGGAGGCGATCAGAAAGGCGCGCATCACCGGCAGCACGCCCAAGGAGCTGCGCTTTGAGGTGCGCCAAATAGCCCCACCGCCCCCGGCGGCCGTGCCGCCTGCACCCACGCCGGCCTCCAGGCCCAGCGTGGCGCAATCAGCCCCCGTCGCCCCCCGGCCCCAGGTCCAAAAAGCGCCGCCAGAACAGGCGCCGGCCAGCCGCGCGAGTGTGGGCCCCAAGTTCCGCGAAGCGTCCAGCGAAAACCCAGCCACCTCGGAGGCAGCGCCTACCGCAGAAGCCGACGCGGCACCCGCAGCCCCGTCGGCTCTGGACCAACTGCTCGCATCCAGCGAAGCCAGCCCCGCGCCCACGCCGGAGCCCATCCCCGGCTCTGCTGCCGATCTGCAGCCGCTCAATGCCGTCGCAGACCAGGGCGATGCCAGCGCATCCACCTCGGAGGCCAAGGCAGAGACGGAGGCGTCCAGTGCCAGTGCCAGCGAACCCGCGCCCGCCATCGGCATTGGCAGCCCCGGGTATGCCGGCCCGCTGCCTGCGATCAAGCTGCCGCCCTCGGCGCGGCTGCAGTTCCAGGCCAAGGGCTCGGCCAAGGGTTTCCAGTACTCGGCCAAGGCGCAGCTGACGTTCAAGACCGATGGCCAGCGCTACCAGGCCGAGCAAGAGGTGTCGGCCTTTTTGATGGGCAGCCGCAGCCAGACCAGCAGCGGCCAGATTACGCCCCATGGCCTGGCGCCCCAAAGGTTTGTCGACAAGGCGCGCAAAGAGCGCAGCGCCGAGCTCGATTCCCCGGCTGGCCGCATCCGCTACAGCGATGGTGACGAGCCCCAGGCCGTGAGCGCCGGTGTGCAAGACCGGTTGTCGATCTTTTTGCAGCTCTCGAGCATGGTGGCGGCCAACCCCAAGCGCTATGCCCCCGGCAGCACGGTGGCCATCAACGTGACCAGCGCGCGCAGCGCCGAGGTCTGGACCTTTGTCGTCGACGGCCCCGAAACGCTGGATTTGCCCGCCGGGGCCACCCCCAGCCTGCGCCTGACGCGCCAGCCGCGCAAGGGCCAGGACCAAACGGCCCACCTCTGGCTGGCCCCTTCGCTGCAGTACCTGCCGGTGCGCATCCGCCTGTCCCAGTCCAATGGCGATTTTGCCGATCTGCAGCTGCAGGCGGCCACGGTGGACAGCCCGCCTTGAATCGCCGCGCTGCGCGGCTTTGTACGACAAAGCCTGCGCGATACGTCCCTGATTTGCGACGTTTGGCCGTAAAAAGGGCGCCAATTGCCAGGAATGCCATCAAAACCTGCTACAACGGACATGTGGACGCAGACTTGCAATGCCGCAAACTGCCACCACCTGCACTTCACAAGGAGGAACATCATGCAAATGATTTACGACTCGGACTCTTTTGTGGTGTTGCACCTGACGCCAGAGCTGCCCCTGTCCAATGATGGTGCTTCCGTCACCAACCCCACCGTTACCGAACCGCTGCGCCATCTGCAGCGCCAGGGTTTTGAGATTGTGGACAAGCGCAGCGGCAAGGAGCTCTACCTCGATGGCGCCTGGGCAGAAATGTTCCACCAGCAAATCCAGGCCTGGCAAGCCAATGCACCGACCGAAGAAGAAGTTGAGGCCACACTGGACCGCTATACCGGCCTGGCCCAGCAACCGGTGATCGTGCATTAAGCGCTGCACCTCTCGCCCCCATCCCCGCTGTTTGCGTACCCTCCAGGCGCAAACAGCTTTTTTTTGCCCAAAAGCGGCGGCAACGCTTGACTTAGAGTGCGCTCTAACTTCGACAATGCCTGCATGGAACCACCTCTCAGCATTGAAGAAGCAGCGCAACGCACCGGGTTGAGCGCCCACACCTTGCGCTATTACGAACGCATCGGCCTGATTGCCGCCGTAGCGCGTGCGGCAGGCGGCCAACGCCGCTATGCCGCAGCCGACCTGGCCTGGCTCGCCTTTCTGACACGCCTGCGCACCACCCGCATGCCCATCCAGAAGATGCGCCTGTTCGCCCAGCTGCGCAGCACCGGCGATGCCACGGTGCCCGCGCGGCGCGCCATGCTGCAAACGCACCTGGCCGAGGTGCAGGCCGACATCAGCGCCATGCAGCAAGCCGCCCAGGCGCTGCAAGACAAGATTGCCCATTACCAGGCACTGGAAGCCGCAGCCTCAGCGCCGCCCCACAAAAACACCACGCCGAAGAAGGATACGAACCATGGCTGAAACCACCCGCTACCAACGTGGCCTGGACAAGCTGCGCGAAATCGATGGCCATGCCGGAGAGCACGTAGTGGCCAGCCTGGCCGGTATCGCGCCTGACTTTGCGGATTACCTGATCGAATTCCCCTTTGGCGACATCTACAGCCGCCCGGGGCTGGACCTCAAAAGCCGCGAGATTGCCACGGTGGCCGCCCTCACCGCGCTGGGCCATGCCGCGCCGCAGCTGAAGGTACATATCCAGGCGGCATTGAATGTGGGTTGCAGCCAGCAGGAAGTGGTGGAGACCATCATGCAGATGGCCGTCTATGCCGGGTTTCCGGCAGCACTCAATGGCCTGTTTGTGGCCAAGGAGGTATTTGCGCAGTCAGCGGTGCCGCGCTGATCCCGCAAGGCCACGGCGGAAACACAGGGCCCACCAACGACAACGCCCGGTCTTGCGACACGGGCGTTTTTTCTCAGCGGCTGAACGCCAGGTTCAGCACCCGTTCAGCTTAGCCGCAGGCACCGACGGCGCCGCAGGCGGTGCAGTACTCGCAGCCATCCTTGCGGATCACCGCATGGGCGCCGCACTCGTTGCATTTTTTGCCGGCCATGGTCTGCAGGGCCTGGCTCACCACGGGCGCGGGCACGGCCGGGGTCAGGGTGGAGCTGCTGATGCCGGGCAGGTTCTGCTGGCGGCGGCGCTCCAGGATCTGCTGCACCGCATAGGCGATGGCGGCCACTTCCGAGTCGTGCCACATCGGCACATGGGTGCCATCGGCGCGCTGGTAGGTGCCCAGGCGCACGGGGCCCCGGTCCCAGGCGACCTTGCGCATGTCGGCCAGGGCACGCTCCAGGAAGCCACCGCGCGCGGCCAGCGACAGCAGGCGCATGCTGGAGGTGATCCACTGCTGCGACTCGCCGCTCTGGCCCACGGGCATGAAGAACTCCACCGCCCGGTCCACCATGCTCTTGCCATCGGCGCTGGGCACCGGCAGGAAGGAGACGATGATGTAGAGGCGCTGCTGGCCTTCCTGGGTCCAGTACTCGACCTTGTCGGCCACGGCGCTGAGCTCGCCCTCGGGGCGGCGCTCGATCACCAGCTTCATCGGGTCCACCAGCGCCGCTGCGGCGGCCTTCTCGGCGGCCGGGGTTTCGGGTTTGGCGGCCGGCGTGGTCTCCAGCACCGCACCCAGAATGCTGTTGGGGCGGTAGGTGGCCAGGCCCTTCAGGTTGCCGCGCCAGGCCTGCAGGTACAGGTTCTTGAAGTCCTCATAGGGGTAGTCGGCGGGGATGTTCACCGTCTTGGAGATGGCGGTATCCACATAGGGCTGCACGGTTTCCATCATCGCCAAGTGCTCGGTGGCCGACATCTCCAGCGCCGAGACAAAGTAGGCAGGCAATTGCTCTACATCGCCGCCCAGCTCGCGGTACAGGCGCCAGCTGTGGTCCTCGACCTGGTACTGGCTCTTGCTGCCATCGGCCTCGCGCTTGTTGCGGGTGTAGGTCCAGGAGAAAGCGGGTTCGATGCCGTTGGAGGCATTGTCGGCAAAGGCCAGCGAGACGGTGCCGGTGGGCGCAATCGACAGCAGGTGGCTGTTGCGGATGCCGTGTTTTTGGATGTCGTCCTGGATGTCCTGGGGCAGGCGGCTGGCAAAGGTGCCCTTGGCCAGGTAGCCCTTGGCATCGAACTTGGGGAAGGCACCCTTCTCTTTGGCCAGGCCGACCGAGGCGCGGTAGGAGGCATCGCGCATGCATTCGGCAATGCGTTTGGCCATGTCGCGGCCTTCCTGGTCGGAGTAGCGCAGGGTCAGCATCGTCAAGGTATTGCCCATGCCGGTAAAGCCCACGCCAATGCGGCGCTTGGCAGCCGACTCCTCACGCTGCTGCTCCAGCGGCCAGAAGGTGGCGTCCAGCACGTTGTCCAGCGCACGCACCTGGGTGGCCACGACCTGCTCGAAGCTGTCGAAATCAAAGCTCGGCAGGCCACCAAAACCAAAGGGGTTGCGTACAAAGCGGGTCAGGATGATGGGGCCCAGGTCGCAGCAACCGTAGGACGGCAGCGGCTGCTCGCCGCAGGGGTTGGTCGCGGCAATGCGCTCGCAGTAGCGCAGGTTGTTGTCGTCGTTGATGTGGTCGAGGAACAGGATGCCCGGCTCGGCAAAATCATAGGTCGAGGTCATGATCGTGTCCCACATCGCCCGGGCACGCACCGTCTTGTAGACCCACAGGCCGTCGTCCCGCAGCACCGCGCCTTCGGCGCGCAGCTTGGCATTGGGCTTGCCGCTGTGCACCAGCTGCCAGTCGGCATCGTCCACCACCGCCTGCATGAAGGCATCGGGCACGCCCACCGACACATTGAAGTTGTTCCAGCGGCCTGGCGTGCGCTTGGCGGTGATGAACTCCATCACATCGGGGTGGTCGATGCGCAGCACGCCCATTTGCGCGCCCCGGCGTGCGCCGGCCGATTCCACCGTGGAGCAGCTCTGGTCAAACACATTGATATAGCTGCAAGGGCCCGAGGCCATCGAGGCCGTGCCCTTGACCTCCGCCCCCCGTGGGCGGATGCGCGAGAAGTCATAGCCCACACCGCCACCGCGCCGCATGGTCTCCGCCGCTTCGCGCAGCGCCTCGTAAATGCCGGGGTAGCCTTCGTCGTCAAAGCCCTGGATGCAGTCGCCCACCGGCTGCACAAAGCAGTTGATCAAGGTCGCCTGGATGTCGGTACCGGCGGCCGACATGATGCGGCCCGCGCCAATGGCGCCGGCATGCAGGTTGGCGTAGAACCTGGCCTCCCATTCGGCCTGCAGCTCGGGCTTTTCCACCGCCGCGAGCGCGCGTGCGACGCGGCTGTACAGGTCTTCGATGCTGGACTCATCACCCTTGAAGTACTTCTCCTTGAGCACATCCAGGCTGATGGCCTGGGGTGCCTGGGCAGCCAGGGCCTCGGGAGACTGGGTGATGTTGTCGCGTTTCATCTGTTAAATCCTCAAAAAATCGGTCGTGTGCCTGCAGATCACGGCGATGGGCTGCCGCTGGGGCAGCACTGGCGCCATGCGACCCGCAGCCCGGCCCCATGCAGCGGGGCATGGCGCTCGGGCATGCCCAGGGTCAGGGCGGCAGTTTGGTGAAATCGATAGGCCAATCCAAACTCACTCGGGGGTTGGAGACCAACTGCCAATCTACCCCCAATTGCCGAACATGGAAACCACGAAACCACCCTTGTGGTGTGGCTGCATACCCGCTTGGACCGATTGCGAAAATGCCGTGCTGCCAACGCCTGGAAAGCGAGGAAGCGCTTATCCACCACCCTCTTCCAAGCCACACGGGTTCTGGTCGATGTCCTTGATTTGCTGCGGTTTTCCGGGCCAGCGGCTTGCCCAGATGACCACAGGATGACAGAACAATAAATTTATAATCTTGACGTTTATTTACAAAGTCGCAACCTCGTTCTACCCAGTCAAAATACCAAACCCCGACTGGGGAACTCCCTTAGCCAACACTGCGACAATGGCAGGTTATGACCAACGCTTACATCCTCACTCTCTCGTGCCCTGATCGCCGGGGGCTGGTCCACGCGGTATCCGGATTCCTGCTGGAGCACGGCAGCAATATTGAAGAAGCCGCCCAGTTCAACGACCCGGCCACCGGCCTTTTTTTCATGCGCGTGCGTTTTGCCAGCACCGGCGCTGCCAGCCAGCTGCGCGAGGACCTGGATGCCTTTGCAAAGCCTTTCGAGATGCACTGGCGCCTGCATGCGGCCGATGAAAAGATCAAGACCGTCATCATGGTCAGCCGCCAGGGCCACTGCTTGAACGACCTGCTGTTCCGCTGGAAGGAAGGCTTGCTGCCCATCGACATCCGCGCCATCGTCAGCAACCACCGCGATTTCTACCAGCTGGCCGCCAGCTACAACATCCCCTTCCACCACATCCCGGTGACGGCGGCGACCAAGGCCCAGGCCGAGGCCAAGCAGTTCGAGATCATCGAGGCCGAAGGCGCCGAGCTGGTCGTGCTGGCGCGCTACATGCAGGTGCTCTCCAACGACCTGTGCAGCAAGCTGTCGGGCCGTGCGATCAATATCCACCACAGCTTCCTGCCCAGCTTCAAGGGTGCCAAGCCCTACTACCAGGCCCATGACCGGGGCGTGAAGCTGATTGGCGCCACCGCCCACTATGTGACGGCCGACCTCGACGAAGGCCCGATCATCGAGCAGGACGTGGCCCGCGCCTACCACACCGACACCGTGGACGACCTGACCGCCCGTGGCCAGGACACCGAGAGCCAGGTGCTGGCCCGCGCAGTGAAGTGGCACAGCGAGTACCGCGTGCTGATGAACGGCCACAAGACCGTTATCTTCCGCTGATCGGCAGCCAACCCCAAAAAGCCAGCAGTACCCTGCTGGCTTTTTCACATGGCAACCTGAGCTGCGACCAATTCAGCGGCTTGGATAAAACTACCCCGGTTGGTTGGATGGCGACTTGGCCAAGCAAAAAGAAGTCGCGTTCCATTTATCGCATTGTTATACTTGGTTCACAATTTGACGCATTTGGGCAAAATCCCGTAACAGCCTTATCTGCGCCACCAGCCATTCATTTCTTCGGAAAGCGCAGCCGTGAAACCACTTTATCGACAACCGATATGGGGATTTTTTCTACTTTGCGTCCTATGCCTGGTGCCGCTCGCACGGCTCTGGGCGGCGACTTCCAGCTTTTCGCCGCAATCCGCCACAGTGGCCTCGGGTGGCAGTATCGCCATAGATATCTCGGCTTTTGACGGCCCGGACAACTTTGGCTTTGGCGAAGGCGCAGTTGCCCCGCCCAATCAGCCCGTAGCCCCACTGCATGGCATTGCCGTGGTTGGCCCTAATATCAACGGCGAGCAGTCTGTGACCTATAGCCATGACGGCTCGGCCACGTCCTCTGACACCTTTACATTGGAAGACCCACAGGGCGACTCGCTGGTTTTCAATATCATCATCACAGCTTCGGGGTCTGCCATAAGTGTCTCCCCAGGCAGCCTGACCCTGAAAACCGGCATGGCCGCAAGTACGGCGTTCACGGCCACCGGTGGCATGCCACCCTACAGTTATGTTGTAGTGGGCGCTGATACATTGCCTGCGGGGCTGGCTCTGTCTCCGGATGGTCAACTGTCAGGCACGCCCAGCGTGCGCGGCAACTACAGCTTTTCAGTGAGAGCGACCGACAGCCTTGCAGTCAGCGGCACCAAGTCCTATGCAGGCGTGCTGGCTAATCCCGATCTGTCAATTTCTCCTGCAACGATCCATTTGGCCACCGGAATGTCTGCCTCTGCCCAGGTTCCCGTTGCCGGCGGGGTAACACCATTGGCGCTTTCATTGCAGCCAGGCAGCACGATGCCGGCGGGCCTGACTCTGTCAGCAAACGGCGGCATCACCGGAACACCTACTGTGCCGGGCAGCTACACCGTGCAATTGCTGGTCAGCGACGCCTCCCTTGATCCTATCTTTCCCCTTGTCGATTACAGTGAAATACACACACTGACCATCGTGGTAGCCAATGCCACCGCGCCCGGCGCGCCGGTCATCGGCACGGCAATCGGCGGCAACGGTGCGGCCCAGATAGCCTTTACTCCGCCGGCGTCCGATGGTGGTAGCGCCATCCAGTCCTACATGGCCAGTTGCGGCTCGAACAGCCAGTCCGGCACTGCATCACCGATTGAGGTGTCTGGTCTTATCAACGGTGCCACTTATATGTGCACTGTTACGGCCACCAATGCCATCGGAACCAGTGCAGCCTCTGGCAGTGTTGCCGTGATGCCCAAGGGCGCTCCACTGGCTCCTTCGCTGACCAGCGCCCAACCTGCCGATTCCTTCGCTGTCTTGACCTTCAGCGAGCCATCTTCCGATGGCGGTGACCCCATCACCGGTTACGCAGCCACCTGCGATGGTGGCGCGACTTTCCACAGCGGCTCTCCGCCGAGCATCACTGTGCCAGGGTTGAGCAATGGCACCGCCTATAGCTGCACAGTGGTAGTCAGCAACTCGGTGGGAAGCACACCATCCAACGCACTGAGCGTGACGCCCAGAGCGGCACCAGCGGCCCCTAGCATCACAAGCGCAGTCCCCCTGAATGGAAAAGCCTCGATCGTATTCACCGCACCTGCCAACAATGGCGGCTCGGCCATCCTCGACTACCGCGTCAGCTGCAGTGGTGGCCTGACTGCCACCGGGCCAGACTCACCGATTGAAGTGGGCGGCATGGCCAATGGCAGCGCTTATACCTGCACGGTTGCTGCACGGAACGCGGCAGGCTTCGGTGCCGAATCTGCAGCCGCATCGGTCACGCCATTTGGCCCGCCTGGAGCGCCCACGATATCCAGCGCAACACCGGGAAATGCGCAGGCAACAGTGACATTCACCGCTCCTCTGGTTGACGGAGGCCGCCCTGTCTCCGACTACACCGCCACTTGCAGCGCTGCAGGCGCTCCCACCCGCACGCAAGTTGGCACGAGCTCGCCATTGGTAGTGACAGGCTTGGTCAACGGCACCGCCTATAGCTGCAGCGTGACCGCCAGCAACCTTGCAGGGGCCGGCGCACCATCTGCCGTGGTCAATGTGACACCTGGTGTGGTGCCCGATGCCCCAACCATTGGCCCCGCCACTCGAGGCAATGGACAAGTCCTGGTGGACTTCACGCCCGCGGCGCCCAATGGCGTCGCTGTGATCGACTTCACCGCCACCTGCTTGCCGGGCTCTGTGTCCGTCACTGCCACCACAGGGCCCATCACGGTTGCGGGTCTGACCAATGGCACCGCCTACAGTTGCTCCGTCACCGCGCGCAATGCTATCGGATCTAGCCAGCCTTCTGCCTCGGTCACCGCCACCCCTGCCACACTCCCTGGCGCACCGTCCATCACGACGATTTCCTCAGGAAATGCGGAGCTGACTCTCTCCTTTGCGCCTCCTGCCTCTGACGGCGGCAGCGCCATCACGGCCTACAGCGCATCCTGCGGTGCAGGCACTACGGCGGTCAGTGGCACCAGTTCGCCCTTGAAGATCACGGGCCTGACAAATGGCACCACATACAACTGCACCGTCACTGCCAGCAATGACGTGGGCCCTGGCCCGGCCTCTGCCGCACAAACCGGTATTCCCAGCGCCAAGAGCTATTCCGCAGCATCGCCCAGCGGGACGGGCGTCATCACAGCCACGCTCAGCGGTGGTGGTGCTGGCTGCGGATTCGACACGAGCCGCTATCTGCCCGAATCCGAGATGGCTACCCCCTTGGCAGGTATCCGCTTCCCTGAAGGCCTGTTTGACTTCAAGACGACGGGCTGCGAAGTGGGATCGACCATCACCATCGAGCTGGCCTATCCGTCGGCCGTTCCCGCCGGCGCGCAATACTGGAAATATGGCCCGCAGCCCGGCAAGGCGCCATCGTGGTATGTGTATCCAGCCACCGTGGGAGCCAATACCATCACCTACACGGTGACGGATGGCCAGATTGGCGACGATGACTTGGCTGCCAACGGCTCCATCGCCGATCCTGGCGGGTTTGGGGTCGCCGAGGCCAGCGCAAGCGCTGTGCCCGTCCCCAGCCAGTCGCAAGGAATGTTGGCCCTGCTCGCGCTGCTGCTGGCTGCACTGGCCTGGCAGCAGGCACCGCGCCGCAGTCGCGGTGCTGCACACAACAAGCAAGGGGAGCACTGAGGTGAGATTCTTGACGCTGGAAGATTTCCAGCCCCATGTCGGCACGGTATTTGTGGGTCTGCTGGCCGATTCCGAGGTGCCTTTCCAGCTGGTGGAGGTGCAGCCGCTGCAATCGGCAGCGGGGGCGCAACTGTACCGCCAGCCGTTTTCCTTGGTGTTTCGCAACGAATCGGCTGTTCTTTTCCCGCAGCAGACCTATTCCATGCGTCATGCGAGCATGGGGGAGCAAGCGATCTTTGTCGTGCCCGTGGCACGTGATGCCACCGGCTTTCTCTACCAGGCCGTTTTCAATTAGCGGAGCGCCGCGCCTGCCGCTGGCCGCAGCCACTGCATCCGCAGGTGGCTGCCCATATCTTCCTGCACGCTAAACCCCAGCCGCTGGTAAAGCTGCAATGCGCCTGTATTGCCATGGGCCACATGCAAGCTCACCGCTTTACCGGCCTGCGCAGCATCCGCCAGGACATGCCGCAACAGCGCCGAGCCCAACCCTTGTGACTGGTACGCGCCAAGCAGGCAGATGTCCACCACCGTAACGGTGTGTGCACCCTGGGCAAGGTAGAGACGGCCAATGGCTTGGACCATGCCGTCTGCGTTCTTCTGGCACACGATCCACCAGGCGTCGCTCGTCCCTCCCTGCACAAAGTGCCGGTGCTGCAGCGCGAACTGGCTCTCCAGAAAAGCAGCCTTCACAGCAGGCGGCCAGGGAACTGGGGCCAGCTCTGCCTCGCGGGACTGGCTATAGAGCATCTGCAGCCATGGCAAGTCCTCATCACAGGCATGCCGCAGTGACAGGCCGTGCACCACCCATGCAGCAGGCTGTGGTGGCGCTTGCTGCGAGCCAGGAAATGGTGGAAGCTGCTGCACCCGTCCGCCTTTCCCGCAATAACGCAGTTAACTAAATGAGGGGAATACCCCTTGCAGCGCAATGCAGAAATTCATGGCCAGGTAGGGCTGGCGGTTTTCATGAGGTTGAGAGCCGCCTGTGGGCTGAAGCGCAGTAGGTGCGAGTGAGGTCATCGTGCCAGCCGAGGCAAAGAACTTGGAGGAAGCTTGCGACGGCAGGTTCAGCGCAGCACTCGCCTGCGGTGTGGACAGGCGCTTGGCAGGATCACCTTGGTTGAAGAACTGCAGGGTGTGGGTATGGTTGGGTATTTGCTGCGAGTTCAGGGTCGCTGCTGCAGAGCCAAAAGTCTCGCCAATGACACGAGGCGTCAAACCTGGCCCTTGCCCCTGGTTGCAAGCTGCACGCCCGATCAGATTGGGCAACTGGAAGGTGGTTTGCCCATTGCCGCCATACTGGAGCCCCAGCAACGAATAAAGCGCTGTGTTTTGCTGAATGGCCAATGTAGAGCCATCGCAAAACGCCCAGCGGTACGGAGCGAAATTGAAGCCGAAAATCTGGATCTCGCCAATAAATGGTTCAGACATGGTGTACTACCTCTGAAAGGTCTCAGGTGCACAGCTGGGCACTGCTACTTACCCTTGCGAAGGGAAGATGCCTGCCCAGGCGATACAAAAACTCACGGCCAAGGTCGGCATCGCATTGTCATGGGGCTCGTTGCCTCCCGCAGCAGTTACCGCCTGCGGATAGGTTGCGATGGGGTCTCCTGCAACCTCGGTGGCATACAGGGCGTCCCCACTGATGGCTGCCAGCACCTTGTCGGATGCCGGGGTTTGCGATGTTGCAGCCGCTGTACTTACCCCCACTGCGTGCGTATGGGCCGGCATCTGCGAGGCAAGCAGTGTGACGGTTTCGGTGCCCACTGTTTGCCCAATGACGCGTGGACTCAGCCCCGGCCCGCTACCCTGATGAATCGGCAATCGCCCCCGCAGATCAGGAACAGCAAAAGTGCTCATCCCATCGCCTCCATAGGTGGTGCCGAGAAGGGTATAAAGCACCTCATATTCGGCAATGGACTGCAGACTTCCATCGCAGGCAAACCAGCCATTGGGAACACGTCCAAAACCAAACATGCGTATTTCGCCAACATAGGGTGTGCTCATGGGTAAGGCCTCATGGATCGTCTGGGAAAGCTCGGCATCCGCATGCAGCTCAATTGCGGGAGGGATAGATTCCCTGTAGCGCAATGCAGAAGTTCAGCGTCGTAGAGGGCTGCATGTTGGGATGCGGCTGGGTGTTGCCCGCCGACGAGATGGATTGCGGCGCCAAGGGGACATTGGGCGAACCTGTCGCGTAAAGGGCCGTTGAAGCACTGGTTGCCAATGCATTGCCTTTGGGGATGCGGGTAGTGCCCGTGGCCGTGCTTGCTTGCAGAGTATGGGTATGTGATGGCATCTGGGCAGGCAGCAGCGTGACATTTTCGACGCCACCTTGTTGGCCGATGGAAGCAGGATTCCCCATCGCATCGGCATAGTGGATGGGAGTGCGGCCCCTCAGATCTGGCAGGGCAAAGCTGTTCACACCATTGCCACCGTAAAACGTGCCCAGTAAGGAAAAAAGAGCGGTGTTCTGGGTGATGGGCAATAGTTGGCCATTGCATTGCGCAAATCCCTTGGGTGCGAAATTGAAGCCCGTCATCATGACTTGCCCCATAAAAAATTCGCTCATCAAATCTCCTTCAAACAGGCCACTGGACCCGCCAAAACTCCGCCACGCACCAAGCTCAAGAAATATTTAGAAGCATTTTGCATTATTTTTTGTCAGAATGGCATCTATATCTGCAAAGCCGGTCAGCGGCTTTCACTGTTTACAAGGCACAAGGAGGCCGCCATGGATCGCAGAAATTTTGCAAAGCAGGCCTTAACCGGCATGGCGGTGGCGGCCGCTGGCTCACCCGCGCTTGCCGCCCTGGCATCACAACTCTCTGCTGCGGACGCCTTGGTGCGCAACCCGGTGGCGTTTGCAGGGACGGTATTCACGCTGGAAAATGGAACGACGCTCACCTTGGTCAACGTGACCCATGCAGCCACAGACCCTCGCCTGGACCAATGGACGCTGCAGTTCCAGTGCAGCCAGCCGATCACGGAAGGGACCCATCGCCTGCGCGTTCCCCAGTCGGGACAGGACGTAGAACTGTTTCTGCAGCCGCATGGCCAAGCCGCCATCGCCTACATCAGCAAGCTTGCTACGCCTTGAGGCTGCCGCCGCGCCGCTCAGCCAAGTTTGCGGCCTCGCTGTCTGAGGCAATTTCTGCCTGATAACGCGCCCCATCAAGTGCCAGCAGCGCTGATTCTTGATTTCCTGATTCTCCATCCCGCCCCTTTCCCACAGCAGCTGCCAATGGCGATACAGTTGGGGCATGTCCGCTCACGCCTCCCCCCAACCCTCTACCGCAGACCGCGCCACGCGCCAGCGCGAAGTCGTGGCCGCCCTGCGCAAGCTGCTGCCCGATGACTGCCTGCTGTGGCACGACGAGGACACCACGCCCTATGAATGCGATGGCCTGACGGCCTACCGCCAGCGCCCGCTGGTAGTGGCGCTGCCCGAGACCTATGCCCAGGTGCAGGCGGTGCTGCAGGCCTGCCATGCGCTGCAGGTGCCCGTGGTGGCGCGCGGCGCCGGTACCGGCCTGTCCGGCAGCGCGCTGCCGATTGCGCTGGGCGTGACCTTGTCGATGGCGCGCTTCAACCAGATCCTGCACATCGACCCGGCTGCCTGCACAGCGGTGGTGCAATGCGGCGTGCGCAACCTGGCCATCAGCGATGCAGCAGCGCCCTATGGCCTCTATTACGCGCCCGACCCATCGAGCCAGATCGCCTGCACCATTGGCGGCAATATTGCCGAGAATTCCGGCGGTGTGCATTGCCTCAAATACGGGCTCACGGTGCACAACGTGCTGCAGATCAAGGGCTTCACCGTCGAAGGTGAGCCCATCGAGTTTGGCAGCCAGGCGCTGGATGTGCCGGGTTACGACCTGCTGGCCGCCGTGATCGGCAGCGAGGGCATGCTGGCCGTGGCCACCGAGGTGACGGTCAAGCTCATTCCCAAGCCCCAGCTGGCGCGCTGCATCATGGCCAGCTTTGGCGATGTGCGCAAGGCAGGCGACGCGGTGGCGGCAGTGATTGCCGCGGGCATCATCCCGGCCGGGCTGGAGATGATGGACAAGCCGATGACCGCCGCGGTCGAGGACTTTGTGCATGCCGGCTACGACCTGAGCGCCGAAGCCATCTTGCTGTGCGAGAGCGACGGCACGCCCGAAGAGGTGGCCGAAGAGGTCGCCCATATGAGCCAGGTGCTGCGCGCAGCGGGCGCCACTGCCATCAGCATCAGCCAGGACGAAGAAGAGCGGCTGCGCTTTTGGAGCGGCCGCAAGAACGCCTTCCCCGCCAGCGGCCGCATGAGCCCGGACTATATGTGCATGGACTCGACGATTCCGCGCAAGCGCCTGGCCGATATCCTGCTCGCCATCCAGCAGATGGAGAAGAAATACCAGCTGCGTTGCGCCAATGTCTTCCATGCCGGCGACGGCAACCTGCACCCGCTCATCCTGTTCGATGCCAATGACCCCGACCAGCTGCACCGCTGCGAGCTGTTTGGCGCCGACATCCTGGAGACCAGCGTTGCCATGGGCGGCACGGTGACCGGCGAGCATGGCGTGGGCGTGGAAAAGCTCAACAGCATGTGCGTGCAGTTCTCGGCCGAGGAAAACACGCAGATGCTGGCCTTGAAAGCCGCGTTTGACCCGCAAGGCACGCTCAACCCGGGCAAGGTGATTCCGACCCTGAACCGCTGCGCCGAGTACGGCAAGATGCTGGTGCGCGCGGGCAAGCTGTCGCATCCGGATTTGCCACGCTTTTAAGCCGCCGCTGGCGTACCGCCATGTCCGCCCTTGGCTGACAGGCGCCAGCGCCTGCCAAGCGCACAGTCAAGGCAGATCCATGACTGCAAAGGACTGCCTTGAAAAACCACACCCCCACCCTGAGCGCCGCGATGCTCTGCGCGGCATTGCTGTCGGCCACCGCTGCCCATGCCCAGCACCCCGCACTGCAAAAAGCAGGCGATGTGCAGTATGTCTGCGGCGGCATTGGCATAGATGAATCGACCGCAATGCGTGCGGCGATGAAGGACTACCCGCTGTCGCTGCTGTTTGCGACCAGGTCGGGCGACTACCTCGCAAAGATCCAGGTGGTGATTGCCGATGGCAAGGGGCAGGAAGTGGCGCAGTTCCAGGCCCAGGGGCCCGTCTGCCTGCTGCGCCTGGACAGCGGGCGCTACACCGTGAAGGCCAACGCCGAGGGCGGCAAGACGATTGACCAGAGTGTGGAAGTGGCGCCAGCCGGCACGCCCGGCAAGACGCTGGACTACCGCTTCTGATCAGACGGCGGGGCCCAGGCTGCCGGAGACGGCGCTGATGCGGCCCTGGCTGTCCAGATCGGCGACGATGCGGTTGACACCGTGCTGGCCGGTGATGCGCGAGCCGGTCTCCTGCACGCTGAAACCCTTGGCGGGCAGGTAGTGCTGCAGCAGCACCCGGTGGTCCAGCTCAAAATCGCTGATCAGCTGCGAGACGACGGTAGGCACCCGCTCGGGCTTGGGCGCAGTCGTTGGCAGGCCATGGTCGGGATCGATCAGCGCCAGCAAGATGCCCTCGCCATAGTTGCCCAGGTAGTAGCCGGCGCTGTTGTCGGCACCGGCGGCAATCAGGCCGATCACATGCAGGTCTTCCTGGCGCAGCGCGGTGCGCGGCTCGGTGAACAGCGCCAGGTTCTTGGCCGCGCCAAAGCCTTGCAGCTGGCGTGCCACCTCGGTAAAGGCGGGCGCCACCTCAGCCTGGGTATGGGCCCAGATCCACAGCCAGGTGCCTGATTGGAAGGAGTAGGAGCCCAGCACCTGCATGCGAAAACGCAGGTCATCGCCAAAGGCGATCAGGCCCTGGGCCGTATCGGCTGACCAGGGACGGTCGCCCACTTTTTCGGCAAAATCGAGCTGCCGGTCCCAGGCCATGCCGGCATAGGCAGACAGCGCCTCGCGCAGTGCGGGGTCGGCAATCGCGGGGGGAACTTCGGCGTCGCGGGCAGCGGCGGCCTCGAACAGATCGGCCTGGGGGCTGGGCGCTGCCTCGGCTGCAGGCGGGGTGGCAGCTGCTGCGGGCACATCGCCAGCGCTGGGGATGCTGGCCACCGGCGCAGCCAGCTCGGCCGCCGGGTCAAAGGCCGGCTCACGCGTGCCGCGCACAGGCTCTTGCGACGCAGGGCCTGTCAGCGCCTCGGACGGGTGCGGGCTCGGGGTATCAGCGGGGGCAGCCGTTGGCGCGGACGGGTTCAGCCAGCCAAACAGTTTTTGCCACAATCCCATGGTGTTGATTCTCCTGCGGTAGCGGCACGCCCCATGCGCCCCAAGCGTCAAAGACCACAGCTTTGGGCCTATTGACGCTCAAAATGGGCACCTGCGCGCACCCATCGCCGCTTTGCTGCTATCAGTATAGGTGCAAACCACCATACCCCTGTTTTGCAGTTGCAACGGGGTGTAGGTCCACACTGTACAGGATGGGCTTGGCCGCTGCGCAAAACCGGCTTTCGCCTACCAGCGCCCGCCGCGCCGCTTGCGCTCAGTTCAGCGCCATGCTCAGGCGGCGGCGGTAGCTGCTGAGCAACGCACCCACCTCGTCCTCCTGCTTGCTGGCCTTGCCCGTCAGCGCAATGCCGCCGGCCGTGGTGCCCGGCACCGTGTCTGCGGCCTTGGGCTTGGGCGGGGTCAGCAGCTCCAGGATGGCGACAAACAGCTTGCGCGCAGCCTGGTCGTTCCAGGTTTTGTCGCGCATGATGATCTCCAGCAGCTCGTCCATGCTGGCCGTCCACTGGCCTTCGGCCATCAGCGCCTGCGCCTTGGCAAAGCGGGTGTCGAAATCACGCTTGTTGGCGGCAATGGCCGCGTCGAACTGCTCGAGCGGCCAATCGCCCCGGTCGTCCTCGTGCACAAAGCGGATCGCCTGGGCCCAGGCCTTGAGCGCGACAAAGCGCAGCGGCTGCTGGATGCGCTTGAGCGGCTCCTCGATCTGGGCTTCGGCCTCGGTCACCGCGCCCGTCTGGATCAGCAGGCGGGCATAGTCAAAACGGGCATCGTCATTGCTGGGGTCGGCCGCCAGCGACTCTTGCAGCATCTGCAGCGCGGCCTGCACATCGCCGCTGTCGAGCAGCTGCTGGGCTTCATCAGCGCCCGCTTCGGCGGCCATCGCGGCCTCGGAGGGCAGGTGTTTGTCCAGGAACTCGCGCAGTTTGCCCTCCGGCAGGGCGCCCATGAAGCCATCTACGGGCTTGCCGCCCATCATCAGCACGCAGGTGGGGATGGAGCGGATGCCGAACATGCCGGCCAGCTGCTGCTCCTGGTCGGAATCGATCTTGGCCAGCTTGAAGCGGCCGCCGTAGTCGACCTCGAGCTTATCCAGCATGGGGCCCAGGGTTTTGCAAGGGCCGCACCAAGGTGCCCAAAAGTCCACCAGCACGGGCACCTGCATGGATGCCTGGATGACTTCGGCTTCAAAATTCTCAATGGTGACGTCGATCATGTCGCTAAAAATCCGTGTTGATCAGGCAGCTTCACTGCAAAAAGTAAAATGGCGGGTTCCACCCTGGCGCGGGACCGGCATTCTTGCCCTTTGACACCCGCCAACCCACACTATGACACCCATCCAAGTTGGCGTGGTCATGGGCTCCAGCAGCGACTGGGAGACCATGCAGCACGCAGTTGCCATTCTCCAGCAATTCGGTATTGCCTTTGAGGCCCAGGTGGTCTCGGCCCACCGCATGCCTGACGACATGTTCCGTTTTGCTGAGAGCGCCGTAGAACGGGGCCTCAAGGCCATCATCGCCGGCGCTGGGGGCGCAGCCCACCTGCCTGGGATGATAGCCGCTAAAACCCCGGTGCCCGTGCTGGGTGTGCCGGTGGCCAGCCGCCACCTGCAAGGCGTTGATTCGCTGCACTCCATCGTGCAGATGCCCAAGGGCGTGCCGGTCGCCACCTTTGCGATCGGCCAGGCAGGCGCTGCCAATGCCGCCCTGTTTGCCGTGGCCATGCTGGCCAACGAAGACCCTGCACTGCGCGCCAAGCTCGATGCCTTCCGCGCCGAGCAGACCGAGGCGGCCCGCAACATGACCTTGCCGGTGAACGAATGAGCACCACGAGCCCCAGCGCCCCGGCGCACCACCAGGCCCAAGTGATCTTGCCCGGCGCCACCTTGGGCGTGCTGGGCGGCGGCCAGCTGGGCCGCATGTTTGCCCACGCCGCCCAGTCGATGGGCTACTTCACCGCCGTGCTGGATGCGGATGCCACCAGCCCGGCTGGTCTGGTCAGCCACCACCATGTGCGCAGCGGCTATGAAGACCCGCAAGGCCTGGCCGAGCTGGCGCGCCTGTGCGCTGCGGTGACCACCGAGTTCGAGAACGTGCCTGCTGCCGCGCTGAACCAGCTCGCGCAAAGCCTGCCGGTCTCGCCCGCAGGTTCCTCCGTGGCCATCGCCCAGGACCGCGCCGCAGAAAAAGCCCATTTCGTGAAATGCGGCGTGCCCTGCGCGCCCTATGCCGTCATCGAGACGGCCGAGCAGCTGGCCGCCGTCAACGACGCGCTGCTGCCCGGCATCCTGAAAACCGCGCGCATGGGCTATGACGGCAAGGGCCAGATCCGCGTCAAGACCCGCGAAGAGCTGAACGCGGCCTGGGACGAGCTCCAGCACGTGGCCTGCGTGCTCGAAAAGATGCTGCCACTCGCCCATGAGTGCTCGGTCATCGTCGCGCGCAGCCGCAACGGCGATATCGTGCACCTGCCGGTGCAGCGCAACCTGCACCGCGAAGGCATTCTGGCGGTGACCGAGGTGTACCCCGGCAACCTGCCTGCCGCGCAGGCCGAGCAGGCCATTGCGGCGGCCCAGTCCGTGGCCCAGGGCCTGGACTATGTCGGCGTGCTCTGCGTGGAATTCTTTGTGCTCGACGGCGGCCAGCTGGTCGTCAACGAGATCGCCCCACGCCCGCACAACAGCGGCCACTACAGCCAGAACGCGCTGGATGTGTCGCAGTTCGAGCTGCAGGTGCGCTGCATGGCCAACCTGCCCTTGGTGCAACCGCGCCAGCACAGCGCCGCCATCATGCTCAACCTGCTGGGCGACCTGTGGTTCAAGGACAGCGCCAGCGCGCAGACCCCGGCCTGGGACCAGGTGCTGGCCCTGCCCGGCTGCCACCTGCACCTGTACGGCAAGGTCGATGCCAAGCGCGGCCGCAAGATGGGCCACCTGAACATCACGGCCGCCACGCCCGAGCAGGTGCGCGAGACGGGCCTGAAAGCCGCTGCCATCCTGGGCATTGCCGCGTTCTAAGAGGACTACACGTGATTCTGGATGGAAAGCTCGACGCCTCGGTGCGCGCTGCGGCGCTGGCGCTGCAGGCGGGGCAACTGGTTGGCCTGCCGACCGAGACGGTCTACGGCCTGGCCGCCGACAGCGACAACGATGCCGCCGTGGCGCAGATCTTCAGCGCCAAGGGCCGGCCCGCCAACCACCCGCTGATCGTGCATGTGGCCGATGCCGCTGGCGTGCAGCGCTACGCCAAGGCCGTACCGGTGTTTGCCCAGCAGCTCATCGATGCGTTCTGGCCCGGGCCCCTCACCCTGATCCTGCCGCGCCTGCCCGGTGCGGCGAATGCCTCGACGGCCGGACAGGACAGCGTGGGCCTGCGCTGCCCCTCGCACCCGGTGGCGCAAGCCGTGCTGCAGGCCTGCCAGCAGCTCAGCCCACCCGTCTGGGGCGTCTCGGCACCCAGCGCCAACCGCTTTGGCCGCGTCAGCCCGACCACGGCCGCCCACGTGGCGGCGGAACTGGGCGACGATCTGCTGGTGCTCGATGGCGGCGCCTGTGACATCGGTATTGAGTCGACCATTGTCGATTGCACGCGCGGCGTGCCCGTGCTGCTGCGCCCCGGCGCCATCACGCGCGACGATATCGAGCGCGCCTGCGGCAGCCGCCCGCTGTCGATGCAGGAGCTGACGGCCGATACCCCGCGCGCCTCGGGCACCTTGCTCGCGCACTATGCGCCCAGCGCCAAGGTCCGGCTGATGGATGCCAAGCAGCTGCAATCGGCGCTCGATGTGCTGGGGGCCGACGCGCGCCATATCGCCATCTACCACCGCAGCCCGCTGCGCAGCGCCAGCCCCCATCTGCGCCTGCAACCCATGCCCCATGCGCCGCTGGCTGCGGCCCGCGAGCTGTTTGGCCTGCTGCGCGACCTGGACGACTGGGGCGCCAAGCTCATCTGGATCGAGACGCCACCGGACTCGGCAGACTGGGAAGGCGTCAGCGACCGTCTGCAGCGCGCAGCAGCAGCGGGTTGATTAGCCTAGCCCCTGGCGTTTTACCTCTCTTTACCTCATCACCTTGGTGGCCTGGATCAGCCTCGCTACACTACGCTCTACTTACTGGAGAACTCACATGGCAGCAAATTGGATGCGCCGTACCGTGTTGACCGCCGTGGCTGGTGCCTCGGTGGCCATGCTGGCGGCCTGCGGATCGAGCTCAACGGCGGACTCGATTCGCCCCGACAGCATCGTCACCTTTGGTGATGCAATGTCCGACCTGGGCCAAAACCCCAATGGCCGTCCCTACTCGGTCAGCAACGGCAGCTACAACAACTGGACGCGTGAAATCGCCTACCGCTATGACCTGACGATCACGGCGGCCAAGGAAGGCGGCACCGCCTATGCCTACGGCAATGCCCGCGTGTCCCAGGCCGATGCGACCGGCGTGACCAATGCCCCCTCCATCACCGCGCAGATCGACAGCTACCTCGCTGCCAACCCGACCTTCAGCAGCAAGCAGTTTGTGCTGATGAGCGGCGGCATGAGCGACGTGATTGCCGGCTACAACGAATACGCCGCTGGCACCAAGACCCGCGACCAGTACCTGGCCGACATGACCACCGCCGGCCAGCAAATGGCTGCGCAGGTGCGCCGCCTCAACACCGCAGGCGCCCCCCGCGTGCTGACCGTGGGCACGCCCAACCTGGGCCGCACCCTGTGGGCCACCAGCCTGGACAACGCGCAACCCAGCGCCGATCCCAAGCCATCGAACACGCTGGAAGCGGCCACCACCGCCTTCAACAATGGCCTGCTGAACGCCTTGTATGGTCTGTCGGGCACCCAGGTGCTGTACGCCGACGTGCAGTACTACTTCAACTCGATGACCGGCAACCCCGGCAGCTACAGCTTCACCAACTACACCGATCCGGCCTGCACCACCTCGGATGCCACCAATGGCCTGAACATTGGCGTCAACCAGATCAACTCGTCGCTGTGCACCGCCGACACCCTGGTGGATGCCTCCAAGATCGACCAGTACCTGTTCTCCGACCTGGTGAACTACACGCCCCAGGCGCACCGCCGCTTTGGCGACTGGGTCTATGACCGCATGAAGGCCAATTGGTAAGCCATCGCCCTTTCAGCGAACTACACAGCAAAAATGGACACCAAGGTGTCCATTTTTTATGGCCGCTTCAATGCGGCCGAGGCCGCTCAAACCCGCCGGTCAAGCCTGCATGCTGCCAAACTTGCCGCTGTTGAAGTCATTGACCGCCTGCACGATCTCCTGCTGGCTGTTCATCACAAAGGGGCCGTAGCCAACGATGGGCTCGTCGATGGGCTCGCCGCTCATCAGCAGCAGGGCCGCATCGCCATTGGCCTCCAGACTCAGCTTGCGGCCTTCCTGGGCCATCACCACCAGCTGCGCCTCGCGCGCCACATCGTTGCCGTTGACCAGCACGGTGCCCTGCACGATGGCCAGCGCCGTGCTCCAGCCCTCGGGCAGTTCCAGCTCCAGCTTTTCACCGGCGACCAGGCGCAGATCCCAGACCTGCATCGGCGTGAAGGTCTTGGCGGGGCCTTGCTGGCCTTGGTAATCGCCGGCAATCACGCGCAGCTGGCCGCCACCGGGCAAGGCCACCGCAGGGATCTGCGATTGCACGATGGCCTGGTAGCCAGCGGCTGCGCCCTTGTCCTTGGCAGGCAGGTTGACCCAGAGCTGCAGCATGCGCAGCTTGCCGCCCTTGGCGGTAAAAGCAGGCGAATGGAACTCCTCGTGCAGAATGCCGGCGCCGGCCGTCATCCATTGCACATCGCCGGGGCCGATCTCGCCGCCCTGGCCGGTCGAGTCGCGGTGGGCCACCTCGCCGTCATAGACGATGGTCACGGTCTCAAAGCCCCGGTGCGGGTGCTGGCCCACACCGCGCGGTGCGCTGGCAGGGGCAAACTCGGCCGGGCCGGCAAAATCGAGCAGCAAGAAGGGGCTCAACAGCTTGCCATGGCTTTGGTAGGAAAACAGTGAACGCACAGGAAAGCCGTCGCCAACCCAGTGCTGGCGGGGTGCGTCTTGGACATGCAGTACGTTTTTCATCGGGGATTCCTGTCTGGCCTCCAAGCTAGGTGTCGGAAGGCTGTACCGTTATTGTGGGGTTGAAACACTGCGAGCGGTAGACGGCATAATTCGCCTTGATAGTTCTATTTCTTGAACGATAAAGACCATCCAGCCGAGCGCCCCATGCAGCAGTTTGACCTCAACGACCTGTTCTATTTCGTCCAAGTCGTCGACCATGGCGGATTTGCGCCCGCCGGGCGCGCGCTGGGCATGCCCAAGTCCAAGCTCAGCCGCCGCATTGCGCTGCTCGAAGAACGCCTGGGCGTGCGCCTCTTGCTGCGCTCCACGCGCAAGTTTGCGGTGACCGAGCTGGGCCAGACCTACTACCAGCACTGCAAGGCCATGCTGGTCGAAGCCGAGGCCGCGCAGCTGAGCATCGAGGCGGTGCAGTCCCAGCCCCGGGGCGTTGTGCGCCTGAGCTGCCCCATCACCTTGCTCCATGAGCTGGTCGAGCGCATGCTGACCGACTTCATGGTCATGTACCCCGAAGTGACGATCCAGTTGGAGGCGACCAACCGCCCGGTCGATGTGATTGGCGAGGGCTTTGACCTGGCGATCCGCGTGCGCACCATGCCGCTCGAAGACAGCGACCTGTCGGTGCGCATGCTCTCGGTCCATGCCCAGCACCTGGTGGCCAGCCCCATCCTGACCGCGCGCCAGGGCATTGTGCGCAGCCCCACCGATCTGTCGCAGTGGCCCAGCCTGTGGCTGGGCTCACCCGAGCAGCAGTTTGTGTGGAAGCTCGAACACGACAGCCTGCCCAGCATCCAGGTCCCCCACACGCCGCGCCTGATCACCACCGACATGGTGGCGCTGCGCAGTGCGGCCATGGCCGGCCTGGGTGTCGTGCAGTTGCCGATGATCATGGTGCACGAGCAGCTGGACAAAGGCACCTTGGTCAAGGTGCTGCCCGAATGGGGGCCGCGCAAGGAGGCGGTGCATGCGGTCTTCGCCTCGCGCCGGGGCATGCTGCCGGCCGTGCGGGCGCTGATCGACCACCTGGCGGCCGCATTTGCGAAAGTGCCCGGCTGCTGATGCGGCCGAGCACTGTGGTTGCGGTAAGCGCGAGGACTACCCAGCGCTGATTACAGCTTCAAAATCCGCGCCGCATTGCCATGCAGCAGCCTGGGCAGTACGGCCTCGTCAAAGCCCAAGGCCAGAAAGTCCTCAATGCTCTGGCCGATGGGACGGAAGGGGTAGGACGAGCCAAACAGCAGCTGGTCACCCAGAAACTGGTTGGCGGCCTGCACATAGGCCTGGTGGCCGGGCTGGAACACATACATGTCCGGCACCAGGTAGACATTGGCATAGCGGAAGGCCAGGCCAATGGCCTCTTGCACGCGCGGCCAGTAGCCGTGGTAGACGACCAGCGGCAGATCGGGAAAGGCCTGCGCCACCTTGGCCAGGCGCGCCGGGTCGTTGAAGCTCGGGTCCGGGGTGGTCGGGCCGCTCATCAGGAACACCGGCACACCCAGCTCCCGCGCGCGCTCATAAACGGGCCAATACACGGGGTCATCGGGGTGGCGCGCCGGGTCGCCAAAGCCGGGCTCCAGGTCGATGCCGCGCAGGCCCAGCTGCTTGACGGCCCGCTCGATCTCGTCGAGCGCCGCCTGCTCGCCCTGCAGCACCGGGTCCACCCCGGCAATGCCCAGCAACTCGCTATGGCCGTGCACGATCTGGTGGATGGTGTCGTTGGGCAGGTGCTGCGAAGGCGTGTGCCGCCCCACGACCACGGCCTGGCTCAGGCCGGCATCGCTCACCGCCTTTAAAAAGCCCTCCTGGGTCAGCGATTCCTCAAAATGCGTGTCGCTGCCGCGCGTGCCCACGCGCCGGTTCAGCCAGCGGGCGGTGTCATGCTCGGGCGAGCCGGGCGTTGCGCCAAAAAAGTTGTGCAAGAACGCTGGCCGGCAGCGCATATCGATCACGGGCAGGCTCATGAAGCCGACTCCTTCCATTGTTGAACACCACGAACATCAAACGCGCCGCCAGTCTGTGAGCGCGCGGTGGTCACGCTCTTCTTGCCCAGCAGCGGAAACACCAATTCGGCAAAGCGGATCGACTCCTCCAGGTGCGGGTAGCCCGACAGCACAAAGGTATCGGCGCCAATGTCCATGTACTCGCGCAGGCGCTCGGCCACGGTGGCCGCATCGCCCACCAGCGCGGTACCGGCACCGCCACGCACCAGGCCTACACCAGCCCAGAGGTTGGGTGCCACCTCCAGCTTCTGGCGGTTACCGCCATGCAAGGCCGCCATGCGCGCCTGGCCGACCGAGTCCATGCGCGCATAGTTCTGCTGCGCTTTCGCAATGTCTTCGTCGGTCAGCTTGCTGATCAGGCGATCGGCATCGGCCCAGGCCTCCTCATTGGTCTCGCGCACAATCACATGCAGGCGCACGCCCAGGCGCAGTTGGCGGCCGGCCGCAGCGGCGCGCGCCCGGATATCGGCAAACTTGCGCGCCACGGCCTGGGGCGGCTCGCCCCAGGTCAGGTAGGCATCGACATGCTTGGCCGCCAGGTCATGGGCGGCGTCGGACGAACCGCCAAAGTACAAAGGCGGATACGGTTTTTGCACTGGCTCGAAAAAGTTCTTGCCCTGCTTGACCTTGAAGTACTTGCCCTCGTGGTCCACCGTCTCGCCGGCCAGCAGGCGCCGCCAGATGCTCAGAAACTCATCGGCATAGGCATAGCGCTCGTCATGGGCCAGAAACACGCCATCGGCCTCCAGCTCGGTGGCATCGCCTCCGGGCACCACATTGAGCAGCAGGCGCCCGGCGAGCGCCTGGTCCAGGGTCGCGGCCTGGCGCGCGCTGGGCACCGGCATGCCCAGCGAGGTGCGCAGCGCCACCAGCAGCTTGATGCGCTGGGTGACCGCGACCAGGCTGGATGCCACCACCCAGGGGTCCAGGCAGGAGCTGCCGGTCGGAATCAGCAGCCCGTCATAGCCCAGGTTTTCGCTGGTCGTGGCAATGCTGCGCAGGTACTCGGGGGTGGGCTGGCGGCCAAAGTCCGAGGCGCCCAGATAGCGGGTGTCGCCGGACGTGGGCAGGAACCAGAACAGCTCCGGTGGGGACGAGGTAGAGGCCATGGCAAAGGGTCAGGGAGGCTGCAAGGCAAGGGGCGTGCAGCAGACGCCGCAGGGCATGCTGCGCCAGCCCGCCGGCAGCGCATGCAGGCGGGTGGCGTTTGAAAAGAAGCCTGAACGCGCTTAGGCGGCCTGGCGCTCCAGCGCATGCAAGGCCGGCTGGCTGCTGCGCTGGCTGTGCGCCAGCGCGCTCAGCACCGGCACGGCCAGGTCCACGGCCAGTGCGATGTGCTTGTGCAGCGCTTCGCTCACCACCACACCGCCCTGGATGTCTTCGGGCGTTGCATAGACGCCGATCGGCAAGGTCAATGCCGAGAAAAAGCCGAACAGCGGGCGCAGCTGGTGGTCCAGCACCAGCGAATGGCGCGGGCTGCCGCCGGTCGCGGCCAGCAACACGGGCGTGCCCTGCAGCGCATGCTGGTCGACCAGGTCAAACAGGTGCTTGAGCAGGCCCGGCAGGCTGCCCCGGAACACGGGCGAGCCGACGATCAAAAAGTCCGCCGTCTCGATCGCCTCCAGCGCATCACGGGCGGCGGCGGACAGCGCATCCTTGTACAGCACCGGGCCGATGTCGGCCACCAGATCGACCAGGTCGATATGGCGCACATCCAGGCGCACGGCCTGGGCCGACTGGCCCAGGGCCTGGCCCAGTTGCAGGTGCAAGCTGTCGAGCAGGCTGCGGGTGCGCGAAGGCTTGCCCAGGCTGCCATTGACGATGACGGTTTTCAAGATGCGGCTCATGTTCATTCCAGTCGTTCACACGCAAGGGGCCAGGGCCCGGCCTATCCGGGTCGCTGCCTCCAGCGTCAAGACAACCATTACAACCACTGCGCCGCCGCAGGCCAAGGAATGAAATCTCATGTTCTTATGCGTTTTTTGCTGCGAGCCCCACCTGCCAGAAGTAGACCGGCTCGGCGCCATTGAGCAGCATGTCGCCCACCGACTTGGCCTTGTAGATGACCGGGTTGTGCGAGGCCAGGGTGCGGGCATTGCGCCAGTGGCGGTCCAGCCGCAGGTCCTCGGCCAGCGCGCTCGACCCACCCACATCGAACATGCGCGTGGCCGCCTGCAGCACCGCATCGACCACCGCCACCTGGGCCTGGGCGGCACGCAGCTCCAGCGCGTCGAGCTGGGCCTTGCCCGCGCGCTGCTGGCCCGCCTCGGCGCTGCGCAGGATCGGGCCCAGCGCCTGGGCCACATCGCGCACCACTAGCTCGCTCATATAGGCGGTGCTGGCCAGTTGGCCCACGATCTGCTGCACCAGCGGGTCGTCCTTGGGCAGGGCCGCTGCGCCATGGCTGAACACGCGGCGGCGCGCCTGCACATAGGCCAGGGTGTCGCGGCTCAGCGCGCGGGCAATGCCCGCCAGGCTCGCCAAGTGGAAGAGCTGCGCGAATGCCACTATTGGCGAAGGCTCGCCCGCGCGGAACTGCAGCACCGCATGCGCGGGCACCGGCACATCGCGCAGCACCGTGGTGCCCGAGCCGGTGAGGCGCTGGCCAAAGCCGCGCCAGTCATCGAGCCGCTCCACACCGGCCGCATCCCCGGCCACCAGCGCATGCACCGTCTGGTCGGACTGGCCCGGCACCACCGCGCGCGCCAGTACGCTGATCCAGTCGGCATAGAGGCTGCCGGTGCTGTAGAACTTCTGGCCATGGAGCCGCCACTGGCCAGGCACTGCCCCGTCAGGCACCAAGGTGGTCTGCAGGCTGCCGACAGCCCCCTCGCCCACCTCGGTGGTGGCATTGCCAAAGGTGGCGCCCTGGGCCACCAAGGGCAGCCAGTGGCGCTGCGCCTCAGGTGTGCCTTGGTAGAGCACACGGTCGACAAACAAAAAATGCGGCCGCAGGATCTGGGTCAGGTTGGGGTCGGCCTCGGCCAGATCGACCAGCAAGGCCACCAGCTGCTCCAGCGAGGCGCCACTGCCGCCCAGGCTTGGAGGCAGGCGCAAGGCCGTAAAGCCGCTCTCGCGCAGCCATTGCAGCGGCACATGGGCGAGAGTGCGGCTGTGCTCGCGCTCGGCAGCACCTTCGGCAATGCGCGCAAACACCGGCGCAAAGCGCTTCCGTAGATCAGCCAGGCTCGGGTCGTTGGCCTCGGCGGCCTCAGTCACCGTCCGTATCAGTGTGGCCTCGGTCATGGTGCGGCCTTGGCGGTGGTCTTCCAGGGCAGCGAATAGAGCTTGGCGTCATCGGCGAACGAGGCGCTGATCTGCTTGGCGACCGCGGGCGATGCCTGGTAGAGCTGCACAAACTGCGCAATGCGCGGGTCCTGCTTGCGGTCGCTGCGGGCCACAAAGCGGATCGCGTAGTACAGGTCATCGACGGTGGAGTACAGCAGCGCACGGCTGGCCAGCTCGCGCTGGCCGGCGTTGACCAGATGGGCCGGGTAGCCCTGGGCGAGGGCCACATCGTCAAGCGCCCGCACCAGCTGCGGGCCCTCCACCTCCAGCAGCTTGAGCTTGCGCGGGTTGCCGACGATGTCGTTGACGCTGGCCTTGGCGCCCACGCCGGGGCGCAGGCTGATGAGCCCGGCCGTTTGCAGTAGCAGCAGGCCCCGGGCCTGGTTGACCGGGTCATTGGCGACACCGACCGAAGCGCCCGTCGGGATATCGGCCAGCGCCGCATACTTTTTCGAATACAGGCCGATATTGGGCAGCAGGCCCACACCCACGCTTTCGATCTTGTAGCCCCGGTCGCGGATCGCATTGTCCAAAAAAGCCTGGTGCTGGAAGTAGTTGATATCGATATCGCCGGCATCCAGTGCAGTGTTGGGCGTGGTCCAGTCGGTGAACTCGATCACCTGCACCTCCAGCCCAGCCTGGCGCGCCTCCTTGGCGGCGACCTGGACCGAGTCGGCCAGCGAGCCGGGCGTGACCCCGATTTTCAGCGGGGCTGCCACGGCAGTAGCGGCACTGACCACCGCCACAGCGCCGGCGCCCAGCGCCAGCAGGTATTTTTTCAGTGCAAACATCATGGTGTGTCCTCTTGGGTGTAGTGCGCTTACTTCAGCCACGGCAGGCTGTAGAAGCGGCTTTCATTGGCGTACGAGGCATGGATCTGCTGGCGCACCGCCTGGGATTGCTGGTAGATATCGATGAACTGGCGCACCCGCGCATCCTTGACGTTGTCAGCCCGGGTGACAAAGTGGATGGCCCAGAAGGCATCCGTGCCGACGCTGTAGTACAGGCCCTGGCGGGCGGTCTCGAGCTGGCCCGCCTGCAGCAGGCCACCCAGGCTGACGACGGTGATGTCTGCATCATCGAGCGCCCGCGCCAGCTGGGGCCCGGCCACCTCGATGAACTTGAGCTTCTTGGGGTTGCTGGCGATGTCGTCGATCTGGGCCAGCTGCGGCGCATTGGCGCGCAGGGTGACCAGGCCCGCATCGCGCAAGGTGGCAATGGCACGCGCCTGGTTGGAGGTGTCATTGGCCAGCGCCACGCTGGCGCCGGTGGGCAGGCTCGCCAGGCTTTTGTAGCGCTTGGAGAAGATGCCGATATTGCCGCGCGAGCCCACGGCCACGGCGCGCAGGTCCTGGCGGTTTTCGCGGTTGAAGGTATCGAGAAAGGCCTGGTGCTGGTAGTAGTTCAGGTCCAGATCGCGATTGACCAGTGCGGTATTGGGCAGGGTCCAGTCGGTGAACTCGACGATCTGAACGTCGAGCCCCTGGGCCTTGGCCTCGCGCGCTGCAATCTGGGCCGAATCGGCCAGCGAGCCGGGCGTGACGCCGACGCGCAGTGGCTGGGCCTGGGCAGCGCCCAGGGTGGCAAGCGACAGCAACAGGGCTGTCAAAGCGGGGAAAAACTTCATGGCTGCTTTCAAAAAATCTCGGTGCTTATCGGCGCTGCTGCGCGCCGGGGTGGTTGGCGGGTAGTCCATCGCCACGGCCAAACAGCTTGTGGCGCAGGCTGCCTTCTTCGTAGCGCGTGCGGTAACGGCCCCGGTTTTGCAGCTCGGGCACGGCCAGGCTGGCAAAGTCCTCCCAGGTCTCGGGCACGACGATGCGGGTCAGGTTGAAGCCATCGATCTCGCCGACATCGATCCAGCGCTCCAGCGCATCGGCCACCTGCTGCGGGTCGCCGACGATGGTGTTGTAGCGGCTGCCCAGGCTGAACTGTTCGAGCAGCTTGCGCCGCGTGGTCAGGCCCTGCTGCTGGGCGGCCTGCACGGCCGATTGGATGGCATTGCCCTGGCCATAGACGATGGGCTCGTCGAGGTCGTACTGCGCAAAGTCCACGCCGGTGCTGGCGGCAAAATGCGCCAGGCCGCCTTCGGCACTGGCATAGGCCAGGTAGTCGGCGTATTTCTCCTCGGCCTCGGCCTGGGTGGGCGCCACCACCACGGCCGCGCCCACATAGATCTTGATGTCATCGGCCCTGCGCCCAGCGGCCACGGCGGCCGCACGCAGCTTGCGCGAGGCATCCCTTGCGGCTTCCGGCGTGCGCGCTCCGATAAAGATGCCCTCGCCATGCTGGCCGGCAAACTGCAGCCCGCGCTGCGAGGTGCCGGCCTGGAACAGCACCGGCGTGCGCTGGGGCGATGGCGCGCTCATGTGGATCGCATTGGCGCGGTAGAACGGGCCGTCATGCACAACGGGGTGCACCTTGTCCGGCAGCGTGTGGATGCGGCGCGCCTTGTCGGCGATCACGGCGCCATCCTCCCAGCTGCCTTCCCAGAACTTGTAGGCCAGCGCCAGAAAGTCGTCGGCGCGGTCGTAGCGGCTGTCATGGTCGGCCAGGCCATCCTGGCCCAGGCCGCGCGCGCCGCTGTCCACATAGCCGGTGACGATGTTCCAGCCGATGCGGCCATTGCTCAGCTGGTCCAGGGTGGTCACATCGCGGGCAAAGGTGTAGGGCTGGTGCGCGTTGACGGTGGCCGTCAACCCAAAGCCCAGGTGCTCGGTCACCGCCGCCATGGCTGACACCAGCAGCCAGGGGTTGTTCACCGGCAGCTGGATGGCCTCGCGCAGGGTCAGGTCCACGCCGCGTTGGTAGACCTCGTAGTAGCCCACCACGTCGGCGATAAAGATGCCGTCGAACAGGCCGCGCTCCAGCAGCCTGGCGATATCGGTCCAGTACTTGAGCGTGTGGTACTGGGTGGACTGGTCGCGCGGATGCGTCCACAGGCCGTGGTGGATATGTCCGACGCAGTTCATGTTGAACGCGTTGACATGCATGATTTTTTTGTCAGTCATAACCAGTGCGGGTGAGCGCAATCAGTGAATGCCAGGGGGTAGCGCCGCCGATCACCACGAAGGGATGACCACGCCATTGAAGGCCTGCTGGATATAGCTGCGCACTTCGTCGGTGCGGTAGGCAGCGACCAGCTGCGGCACCCAGGGTGCATTGCGGTTTTTCTCCTGCACCGCAATCAGGCAGACATAGGGGCTGTCGCCGCCCTCGACCAGCAGCGAATCCTTCGTGGGGTTGAGCCCCGCCTTGTAGGCATAGTCGGCATTGATCGCGGCCAGCTCCACATCGTCCATCGCGCGCACCAGCATCGGCGACTCCAGCTCGACAAAGCGCAGCTTGCGCGGGTTGTCGGTGATGTCCTGGGTCGAGGCAAACACACCCTTGATCGGGTCAATGCCGGGCTTGAGCTTGATGAGACCGCCCTTCTCCAACAGCAGCAGCACGCGCCCGCCATTGGCCGGGTCATTGGGCAGCGCAATCTGCGCGCCCACCGGCACATCTTCGAGCCGCTTGTAGCGCTTGGAGAACAGCGCAATCGGGCCCACCCAGGTGCGGCCAAAGCCCACCAGCTTGTAGCCGCGTGCACGGATCGCCGCCTGCAGGAACGGGCCATGCTGGAAGCTGTTGGCATCCAGGTCACCTGCATCCAGTGCGGCATTGGGCATCACATAGTCGCTGAAGGACACGATCTCGATCTTGAGGCCGTAGTCGCGCTCGGCCACCTTCTTGACGGCCTCGAACACCTGCTCATGCGGGCCCGAGGTGACCCCCACTTTCAGCACCTTGGTCGTCACCGGTACCGCTGCCCGGGCTGGGCTGCGCCAGGCCCCGGTGGCCAGCGCGGCACCAGCCGCCAGCGAGGTAGACAGAAAACGCCGGCGTTGGCCTGGCAGCGGAGAAGAGGGGTTCTGGGACATGGGGGTTCCTGGATGGCGATCAGGCCAAGGCCTGGGCGCGGGGCGTGGAGAGGGATGGAGAAGCAGCAACGCTGGCGCCACCGCCGGAGGGCTGCTGGCGAAACTGCTGCGCATGGTGGTGGGCCGGCAGGCGGTCACCCTGGCCAAACAGCTTGTGGCGCATGCTGCCGGGCGCATAGGCGCTCTTGTGTAGGCCCCGCGACTGCAGCTCGGGGACGACCAGATCGATAAAGTCGCCAAAGCATTCGGGCACGACGGTGCGGGCGAGGTTGAAGCCATCGACGCCGGCCTCCTCGACCCAGGACTGCATCTCGTCAGCAATCTGCTGGGCATCGCCCACCACGGTGGCATATCGCCCGCCCAAGGCCAGCTCATCGATCAGATCGCCCAGGCGGTAGTCCTCGCGGCCATTGGCCAGGCGCTTGATCGAGTTCTCGATGCCATTGCTGCGGTGCTGCTGCAGCAGCGGCGTGTCGCGCTGGTAGGTGGAGAAATCAATGCCGGCCGTGGCCGACAAATGCGCCAGCGCGGCCTCGGGGCTGGCATAGCGGCAGTACTCCTGGTACTTTTCCTGGGCCTGGCGCGTGGTGGCACCCACCACCGGGGTCATGCCCACCAGCACCTTGATGTCGCCCGGCTGGCGGCCGGCACGCACGGCCTCGGCTCGCAACTGGAGCACCAGCGCGGCGGTGGCGGCCTTGTCCTGGATGGCCATGAACACGCATTCGGCATGGCGCGCGGCAAACTGCAGGCCCCGGCCGGAGCTGCCCGCCTGCAGCAGCACAGGGGTACGCTGCGGCGATGGCTCGCTCAGGTGGTAGCCATCGACCTGGAAATGCGCGCCGCTGTGCTGCACGCGGCGCACCAGCTGCGGATCGGCATAGACGCGGCCTGCGCGGTCGCGCCGCACGGCGCTGTCGCTCCAGCTGCCTTCCCACAGCTGGTAGAGCACGTCCATGAACTCATCGGCCCGGTCATAGCGCGCATCGTGCGCTAGCTGCTGGTGCTGGCCCATGGCGCGCGCGGCTGAGTCGAGGTAGCCGGTGACGATGTTCCAGCCAATGCGTCCCTGGGTCAGGTGGTCCAAGGTAGAAAAGCGCCGCGCCAGCAGATAGGGCTGCTCATAGCTGAGGTTGACCGTCACACCAAAGCCCAGGTGCTCGGTCACCGCCGCCATCGCTGGCACCACCAAGGTGGGGTCATTGATCGGCAGCTGCACAGACTCGCGCAGGGTCACATCGACCGACTGCTGGTAGGTGTCGTAGGCGCCGATGATGTCGGCGATAAAGAGGCCATCGAACAGGCCGCGCTCCAGTTCCTTGGCCAGGCCGGTCCAGTAGTCCAGGCGGTGGTAGTGGCTCGACTGGTCGCGCGGATGCGTCCACAGCCCATGGTTGATATGGCCCACGCTGGCCATGTTGAAGGCATTGAGGATGAGGGGTGCCCGCGCGCTGGCGGCGGTGCTGGCCATCACAGTGCTCCGTGGCGCGGGGGCAGCACGCCGCTCAGCGCATAGTTGCCGATGGCATGGTATTTCCAGCGCACCGGGTCATGCAGGGTATGGGTGCGCACATTGCGCCAGTAGCTGTCAAAGCCATGCTCGGCAAAGGTGGCTGAGGTACCGCCCAGCTCCAGCAGCTTGTTGGCCGCCAGCAGGCCGGCCGTATGCGCCAGCGCACGCGCCTGCGCCACGGCTACCGAGGCGGCAGCCACCGTATGCGCCGTGGGCTCCAGCTGCGCAGCATCCACCAGGCTGCCCGCGCGCCGCAGCAGCGCACGCGCCGCGTGCAGGCGCAGCTCCACATTGCCCAGCGCCTGCAAGGTCAAGGGGTCGTCGCTGGCCTGTGCTACACCGGCATCCACCCAGGCACGCGATTGGCTGCGCACAAAGGGCAAGGTGGCGCGCAGCGCGCCCTCGCCAATGCCCAGGTCGATGGCGGCATGGATGATCTGCGCAAACGGGCCGATGGTGCTGGGGCTGTCAAAGCTCGATTGGAACGGCACAATCCAGGCCTCGTCGATGGCGACGTTCTCCAGCAGCACCGAGCCGCTGCCGGTGACCCGCTGGCCCATGCCATCCCAGTCGTCGATCACCGTCACGCCCGGGGCCGTGCGCGGCACAAACACCATCACGCTGACGGGGTCCTGGGCTTCGTCGATCACCTGCATGGTCTGCACCGGAATCCAGTGCGCAAAGATGGCGCCGGTGCAGTAGAACTTGCGGCCATTGAGCACCCAGCCCAACCCGCCCCGCTCCAGCCGCGAGCGGCGGCGGTAGTCGCGGTGGCCGATCTCGGACAGTGCATTGCCAAAGCGCTCACCCGCCTGCACCCGTTCGTAGAAAAAGCGCTGCTGTGCCGCGCTGCCGCCCACGCGCAGCACCTCCAGCGCATAGAAATGGTTCTGCGGAATATGGCCCAGCGAGCCATCGGCCGCCGCCACGGTCGCGATCAGCTGCGCCACCGTCCAGGCGCTGGCCTGCAGGCCGCCATAGGCGCGCGGCACGGTAATAGCCCAGAGGCCGCTGTCGCTGTAGGCCTCGATTTCAGCCCAGGGCAGGCGGCGCTCGCGGTCGCGCAGCACCGCATCGCCGGCCCAGGTATCGGCCAGCTGCTGGGCCTGTTGCAGGGCAGCCTGCTCGCTGGCAAACACGGGCGGGCGCTGGCGCGGTGCGGGGGCGGGTGCCACCGGGTTGGCAGCGGCGATCACAGGGGGAGAGGTAGTCATGGTGGTGGCTCATGGGCTTGGCAGCAGCATGGCGCTGGCCCGGCCCTTCAAAATCGTTAGGCGGTGCTGCGGCTCAGTTCCACTGGTGGCGGCGCGGGGCGCGGCCATTGAGCAGGTAGTTGCCCAGCAGGTGGTATTTCCAGCGCACCGGGTCGTGCAAGGTGTGCACACGGGCATTGCGCCAAAAGCGGTCCAGGTTGTAGCCGGCGCGGGCCGATGAGGTACCGCCCAGCTCCAGCAGGCGCTCGCTGGCGTTGAGCGCCGCCTCGGTGGTCAGGATCTTGGCGCGCGCCACGGCAACGGATGCCTGCGCGCTGCTCTCGTCAGTGACGGGTTGCGCAGCCAATGCATCGAGCTGCTGCGCGGCATCGAGCAGCACCTCGCGTGCGGCATCCAGCTCCACCTGCAGCTGGCCAAACTCCTGGATGATGTAGGGGTCCTGCCAGGCATGCTCGACGCCCGAATGCACCCAGGCGCGTGTCTTGTCGCGCACAAACTGGCGTGCCTCGTCAAACGCGCCCTGGGCAATGCCCATGTCGATGGCGGCTTGCAGAATCTGCGACACCGGGCCGGACAGGGTCGGCCGGTCCTTGAGCGCATGCAGCGCAATCACATCACGCGGCTCGACCTCGACATCGGTCAGCACCACACCACCGCTGGCAGTGGTCTTCTGGCCAAAGGCGTTCCAGTTGTCGATGATCTGCAGACCCGGCGCCGTGCGCCGCACCCAGACCTGCACAGGGCGCTGCGCCTCGTCCTCGGCGCGGAAAGGCACCCAGTGGGCAAACAGCGATCCGGTGGAGTAGTAGCGCGTGCCGTTGACCAGCAGCCGGCCATCGGCCGCCCGGCGCAGGCTGGCGGTGGCATCGCTGAGCTGGGCGGCGCGGCCCTTGCGCTCAGGCCCGGCATTGCCCAGCCGGTGGCCGCTCAGCACATCGGCAAACCAGCGGCTTTGCTGCTCGGGGCTCGCGGTATCGCGCAGGTTCTGCACCAGCGCAAAGTGGTTCTGCGGAATCTGGCCCAGCGATGCATCGGCCGCGCTGATGGTCGCAAACACCTGCACCACGGTGTGCCAGCTGGCCTGCAGGCCGCCATGGCTGCGCGGCACGGTGATGCCGCCCAGGCCGCTGGCGGTATAGCGCTCGATCTCGTCCCAGGGCAACAGGCGTTCGCTGTCGCGCCGGGCTGCGCCACCGCGAAAGCTCTCGGCCAGCGCAGCGGCCACTTGCAAGGCCTCGGCCTCACTGCGGATCTGCGCGGGCTGGCTGGGCGGCAAAGGCAGACGAGGTGGGGAATCGGCGGGCAACGCTGCGCCCTGGGCAACCGCTGAAGTCATTCGGTGCTTTCTGAAGGGGTTCGGAGAGAGAAAGGCCAGAGACGCGCCCTGGCCTGCAGACCACGGCTCTGCGTGGTGGGCCGCGATAACGCGGACGGTCAGCGGCTGCGCAGCCAGTGCGCCACGCGGTCGCCGGCGGTCTGCACAATGGTGACCAGCGCAATCAGCACCGCGATCACAATCAGCATCACCTGCGTATCAAAACGCTGGTAGCCGTAGCGGATCGCCAGGTCGCCCAGGCCACCGGCCCCCACCGCGCCGGCCATGGCCGACGAGCTGATCAGCGCCACCAAGGTGATGGTGAAGCCGCCGATGATGCCGGGCAAGGCTTCTGGCAGGTAGACATGGCGCACGATGTCCCACTTCTTGCAGCCAATCGCCTGCGCTGCCTCAATGAGGCCGGGATCGACCTCACGCAGGCTGACCTCGGCAATGCGGGCAAAGAACGGCGTGGCACTGATGGCCAGCGGCACAATCGCCGCCCAGACGCCAATCGTCGTGCCGGTGACCAGCCGCGTGAACGGGATCAAGGCCACCAGCAGCACGATAAAGGGCGTGGCCCGGAATCCGTTGACGACGCTGCCGACGGCGCGGTTGGTGCGGGGAGATTCGAGAAAGCCACCAGGCGCCGTCACGATCAACAAGATGGCCAGCGGAATGCCCGCCAGCAGCGCGATACCGGCCGAGGTGGACACCATGATGAAGGTGTCGGCCAGCGCCTTCCAGTAACGGTCGATGGAAATACTCAGTTCAAACAACATAGCCCAGTACCCTGATTTCATGTGCGATGGTGGCGGGGCCTTGCGTCAGCGCAGCCCAGTCGTTGCGGGCGGCGGCACCATCGATGGCGATGATGAGCTGGCCCTGGGCATGGCCCTGGATGCGGTCCACACCGCCGTGCAGCAGGCGCACCTTGGCGCCCAGTGCCTCGGCAATGCGGGGAAAGTCCGGCTCCAGCCCGTCATGGCCGCTGTAGCCCAGCTGCAGTACTTGCTCAAAGCGGCCGGTGCCGGGCGCTTGTGGTTGCAGGCGCTGCTGCAGGTCATCGGGCACGCCATGGCGCAGCGGTGCCAGCAAGGCCTGGGTAGCGGCATGGCGCGGGTTGCCAAACACCTGCCAGACGTCGCCCAGCTCGGCAATCTCGCCCTTCTCCAGCACCAGCACCTGGTCGGCAATCTCGCGGATCACGCTCATCTCATGGGTGATCAGGATCACCGTGATGCCCAGGCGGCGATTGATGTCGCGCAGCAGCGCCAGGATGGCCTGCGTGGTCTCCGGGTCCAGCGCCGAGGTGGCCTCGTCACAGAGCAGAATCTCGGGCCGGGTGGCCAGCGCACGGGCAATGCCCACGCGCTGCTTTTGCCCGCCGGAGAGGCGGCTGGGGTAGGTCTTGTGCTTGTCCTGCAGGCCGACCAGGTCAAGCAGTTCGGTCACGCGCTGCTGGATCTGCGCCGCCGGCACACCGGCGACCTTGAGCGGCAGCGCCACGTTCTCGAACACCGTCTTGGCCGACAGCAGGTTGAAGTGCTGAAAAATCATGCCGACGCGGCGGCGCAGTTGCACGAGGCCCGCTTCATCCAAGGTGCCAATATCGACACCGTCGACCAGCACCTGGCCGCTGCTGGGCGCTTCCAGCCGGTTGATGGTGCGCAGCAGGCTGGACTTGCCCGCGCCGCTGCGCCCGATGATGCCGAAGATGCTGCCAGCAGCTATGTCCAGCGTAATATTCTGCAGCGCAGGCACCTCACCCGCCGATGATCGGTAGACCTTGCCCAGATCGCGGAATACTACGGTGCCTAAGGGGGCGGCGGCTACCGGCGCCTGGCCGCTTGCGGCGGTTGGTACCGCTGCGCTGGCGCGCGCAGCACGGCCCTCTGCGGCCGGCTCGGCCTCGGCGCGGAACTGCCTGCGCAATACGTTCGATACGGCGGAAAGGGCCATGTGCTTCTCCTGGTGTCCTGCCCTTACCAGGGCAAGGTGTAGAGCTTGGGGTCGTTGTTGAACTGCTGGCTGATCGCCTGCTTGACTGCCGCAGAGTTCTGGAACACCTGGACAAATTTGCGCAGCTTGGGGTCATCGGCACGGCTGGCTTGCGAAACAAAGCCCATCGCATAGAAGCGGTCGGCAATGCCCGAATAGGCCAGGGCCTTGCTGGCTTGCTCCTTCTTGCCGGCGCTGACAAAGTAGCTCGGCCAGAGCACGGCCAGGTCCACATCGGGCAGCGAGCGGATCAGCTGCGGGCCTTCGACTTCATAAAAGCGCAGCTGTTTGGGGTTGTCGGTGATATCGGCCACCGTGGCGCCGGGTGCATCACCGGTGCGCAGGCGGATCAGCCCGGCCTTTTGCAGCAGTGCCAGGCCCCGGCCCTGGTTGACCGGGTCATTGGCAATCGCCACCTTGGCCTTGGCCGGCACATCGGCCAGCGCCTGGTAGCGCTCGGAGTAGATGCCAATGTTCTGCAACAGGCCTAGGCCCACAAACTTGAGCTGGTAGCCACGCTCCTTGATGACATTGTTCAAAAAGGCCTGGTGCTGGAAGAAGTTCAGGTCCACATCGCCGTTGTTGACGGCCTCGTTGGGCACCGTCCAGTCGGTGAACTCGACCAGCTCCACATCCAGCCCCTGGCTCTTGGCATCGGCCACCACCGCCTTGATGGCATCGGCCGTGGCCCCTGGCGTGGAGGCGATGCGGATCTTGTCCGCTGCCTGCGCCAGTTGCCACCCTCCCAGCATGGCCGCCGCAGCAATGGCCGCCACCACGCGTCTGTTGATCTTGTTCGTCATGTTCTTCTCGCTTGCTTTTGTAGTTGGATAAGGGGTCGGTCGCCCGCCGCGCTTACTTCTTCAGCCAGGCCAGCGTGTAGAGCCGGTCGTCATTGCTGAAAGACTTTTTGCTGACCGTGCGCACAGTCTCGGAGTTCTGGTAGATGCGGATGAACTTCTGCACCACCGGGTCGTTGACCCGGTCCTTCTTGACCACGAACTGAATGGCGAACTGCTGGTCCTCAATGCCCGAGTACGCCAGGCCGCTCGATGGATCAAAGGCCTTGGCCGCAACGATGAAGTGCGGGTAGCCCTGGGCAATATCCACATCGCCGGTGATGCGCACCAGCTGCGGCCCTTCGACCTCGACAAAGCGCAGCGACTTGGGGTTGCTCGCAATGTCATTGATGGAGCCCAGGTAGCCCACGCCCGGCTTGAGCGTGATCAGCCCCACCTTTTGCAGCAGCAACAGGCCCCGGCCCTGGTTGACCGGGTCGCTGGCAATGCCCACCTTGCCGTTGTTGGGCACATCGGCCACGTTCTTGTGCTTGAGCGAATACAGGCCCACATTGGCCAGAATGCCGGTGCCGGCGCTGGCCAGCGCATAGCCATTCTTCTTCACCGCGTTATCCAGAAACGGCTGGTGCTGGAAGTAGTTGATATCGATATCGCCGTTGTTGACCGCGACATTCGGCGTGGTCCAGTCGGTGAACTCGATCACCTCCACGTCAATGCCCTGGGCCTTCGCATCCTTGGCCGCCGCATTGATGGAATCGGCATAGGCACCGGGCACAACAGCAATCTTGAGCTTGTCTGCCGCCACAGCTGGCAGCACCGCCACAGCAATGGCAGCGGAGATCAGCACACGCTTGAAACTCTGAAACATGGGACGTCTTTCTGGAGGTAAAGACTGCGCCATCACATGGTGGCAGCAGCAACGAAGCCTCCATTGGAGCTTTCGGGCTGGCTTTGCACCACGAAGAATTTCAAATATGGATATGAGAAGTCTGTGCGGGGGGTTGTCAGTTGCTCAGTCTTAAAAAATCTCGCACCTAAGAAATGGTAGGAGCCTATTAAGTTGAGCAGCTTTTTGTTCTGGTGGTGCTCTGTGGACTGCCTTACGGTGAATTGAATGCAGTCTCGCTCTCCGTAGCAGTTGTCTCTGCTGCGGCTTCGACTGGAGGCTGGTAGACAGTGCTTCAGGCGCCTGGGCAAGAAGGAATTCGCCAGCGCGCTTGAGAGGTCGCTGGCTGAGCGCGGCATTTTGGTGTCAAACTTCATCTGGCCCAACCATCCCCCTCGACCTCCCGCACACTAGCTAGTTGCTGTCGGACTGCGCCTCGGATAGTAGAGGCTTTAGCTTGGATTGATATTGCTCAATATGTTCCTCAGTACTGATATCTTGGTCGATCCCATCAACGCTGGCGAAGATGAAAGTCTGCAATGCGCTTTCTCTAGTGGATTTCGACCCTCACTGAGTAGGCGGCTCCATAGCGACGCTCACGCAATGCAATGGCTGTCACCGGTCTTATTCTTTGCGATGGATGCAAGTCAAACATATCATTCGGTTAGCCTATGCATCCAGCCGCATAAAATCTTAGAAAAATTATAAAATCCTCTTATATTTAAATATCAAGTTTTTTAAACCAGATAAAAAATCCAAAAAAAACGTTAGCTACGGGCATTCCAATAATAATAAAAACAACCCAAAACCATTTAAATCTAAGCTTCAATGAAAAAGCAAGGCAACCATTAAGAATGGCAATAGCGTAACTGGAAAATATTAAATAAGCAAGAACCTCGGTCACTAAAGAAAAACCATCGAAAGACGCAAAAATAAATAAAACCAAATTAATCAATGACAATATCAGAGGTATTTTTAGAAAAAATATTATTTTCATGGCTAATTAGCAATCACATTTTATTTTTTCCGGAGGAAAAAGCAATTTCATTTCCCCAGTGTAATTATGGGCGCCAAGAACTGCTCCATACCGCTTGCCAAGCCTTCCACTGGCCGAACCCAGCACCAATTGTCCACCTCCAATACCTAAAAATGCTGCGTTAACCTTCATGGAAAAATTACCCTGAAGAGCATTACCATCCGGAACTGAATTGGAATCTTCAACCTCTACAGATCCTCCACGGTATGCTTCATAGGGAAGAAATGCATCCATTCGCGAATCCTCAGGATTGACAGCTCTTAATTTCACCAAGACCTTTTCTCCATTGATACACTCTGATTCCAGACTAAAGTTTATCTCCGTACGTCCTATTTCAAGCGGAACACGTGTGACTTTCCTGCTGACTCCAGCCTTCAGAACGTAAAATGATCCTTTCCACTTAACCAACCCCCAAGGATCAATTTCGCTGATTGGATTTGAATTGACATAGGAATAAATATTCACACCGCCATATAATCCAATAGGGTCTGCTTCAAAATATTTTCCAGCACCGAATTTGTAATTTCTAAAAAGATTATAATTAGAACCCTTTTCTACATCACGGTACTGCCCCGGAAATCTCAAATTCACCAAAACTGAATTTTCAATAATTGCTGTCGCACCAAACGATTCAGCAATAGCTTTCCATGTGATCACTCCAGCCTTATCCGTCGCCATATGAGGCGTCCCCAGATGATCCGTATGCAGATAGTGATAGCCCGTTTGAGAAGTCGCTAGCCCGCTATTTACGGCCTCTGCCTGCCAAACCGGATCCGTACTCCACAGCCCCTGCTGCCCCGCAACCGGATTGAACCCATAAGCCCGTTGCAACTTGCCATCCTTATCTAACTCCCCCATGAGCGCCTGCTCGCTGTAGACAAAGTAGGTCACCTGCGTGGCCGCGTCTTTGGTCACGCTCTTGCTGATTCTGCGGCCGAACGGGTCATAGCGGTACTGCGCTTGCGTGCCGTCACTGCTCTCGTAAGTGATCGGTCGCTCGGCGGCGTTGTAGCGGTAGGTCTTGTTGTCCTGCCCACTCGTTTCCTGTTGGGTATGGCCCTGCGGGGTGTAGCTCACCTGGGTGTCTACTGCTGGCTTTTGGCTAAACGGCTCTTTTTGGGGATAGCGGACCATTTGGTTGTCGGCGTTGTAGCCCCAGGCTCCCGGCTGGTGCGCGCTACTGGTGCGATTGCCTACGGCGTCATAGCCATAGTGTTCGCTGGGCAGGCCCAGGCCCTGCAGGCTTTGGTCGGGGATTGCCTGGGTGAGGCGGTCCAGGTTGTCATAGCCGTATTGGGTGGTGCCCAGGTCGCTGTCGATCTGGGTGATATTGCCAGCCTTGTCGTATTGGTAGGCCTTGCTGGCGAGAACCTGGTTGCTGCCGTTCTTGACTTGGATGCTGGTGGGACGTTGCAGGGCATCCAGTACCGAGGATTTGGTTGCTCCTGGGGTTTGAATGACCGTGGGCATATTCCACTGGTAGTTTTGGTAGCGGATCTCGCTGCTGTTGGGTAGCGTGATGTGGGCGAGTTGCCCCTGGGTGTAGCTATAGGTTTGGGTGCTGCCGTCCGGATAGGTGTGGCTTGCCAGTTGGCCGTCGCTGTTAAAGCTTTGGCCTGTGGTGAAGCTGAAGTTTCCAGATTCATCTACTTTTCCATACGTAGTTTGGCTTTGTGCCGTGCGTCCTTGGGCATCGTGGCTGTAACTGGCGCTGCTGATAAGTTGGCCGTTGCCATCTTGCTGTTCGTAGGCAGCAAGGCGCCCATCGTTGTCGTACTGGTAGCTGGTTTTTTCATCGAGCGTGGTGCCGCCAAGCTGGTGTTGCGCTTGCGTCATGCGGCCAGCCGCATCGTAGCGGTAGCTGCGAGTATTGCCACCGGCATCAGTGCGCAAGACCAGTTGGTGGGCAGCGTCGTAGCGGTAGGCAATGGCTCCACCCATGGGGCGGGTTTCCTTGATTTGCTGCCCTGACTTGTCATATTCAAATCTGTGGGTGTTGCTCTTGGCATCACTCAAGCTGACAAGCTGGTCAAAGGCATTCCAGCTTTGTTGGGTGGATTGCCCTGCGGGGTCCGTGCCCTTGATCTTTCTGCCCAGTGCATCGTACTCAACCAGCGTGGTCTTGCCTGCAGGATCGGTGCTCGCCACACGCTGGCTCAGCACATCGTAGGTTTGGCTTTGTGTACGGCTCTCCCCGCCACCCAGGTGCTGGGTGGTCGCCGTTTGCCTGCCTTGCTGGTCGTACCGGTAGGTCTCTTTGTACGTGGGGAACTGGGTCGCTATCAGCAGCCCTGCCTGCTCGGTGTCATCTGCCCCGTATTCGTAGCGGGTGGTGTTGCCTGCAGGATCCTTGGTGGCTTGGATGCGGCCTCTCTCGTCATAGGTGGTTTCCGTGACCAGACCGCTTTGGCTGATCGACTGAATCGGCCAGCCATTGCTGTCATAGACGGTTCTGCGGCCCGCGCCTTCGGTCTCACCGGGCGCCAGGATTTCAATCACCCGGCCCCGCTGGTCGTAGCGGGTGACTTGGGTATTACCCATGGGGCTGATGACACGCGTGCGCCTGCCTCTCGCGTCATAGCGAATTTGGGTGGCGTGGCCCAATGGATTGGTGGCCTTGGTCACATTGCCTGCGGCATCAACTTCCAAATTGGTTTTGCGGCTCAATGCATCGGTGCTGCTGGTCGGGGCTCCCCGTAAGTCATACACCTTCGTTTTGGTATGACCCTCCCCATCCGTTTGGGCGGTGACATTGCCCGCACTGTCGTACTGCCAGCTCTGGGTAATGGCATCCGCCTTGGTCGCATCGCCCGCGCCCTTTGTGCTGCTGGTGAGTTGGCTGTGTTGGTCGTAGGTGTAGAGGGTGGTGCGCTGCTCGGGCAAGCCTTTGGCCTCCACCCATTCGATGACATTGCCCTTGCTGTCATAGCGCCAGGTACTTACAACCCCCAACTGGTTGGTGTAGCTGCTCTGCCTGCCAAACACAGGCTCATAGGTGTACTTTTCCACGCTGCCATCGGGGTGGGTGATTTGCAGCGGTTGGTAGTTGCTGTCGTAGGTCGTGGTGGTGCTGTAGCCCCGGGCATTGGTGTACTTCTGGTGGTAAGAGCCATCCCATTGGTTGGCTGCAGCCCTTTTACCGTTGAAGCTGCGACTGAGTTCATTGCCTTGCAGGTCGTACTGGGTGACGGTGACGTTGCCCCTGCAGTCGGTGTAGGTGACTTCAAACACCCGGCGCTCGCGCAGGTAGTTGTTGGCGCCCGTTGATGCGCAGCCGCTTTGCCCGTCAAATTGGCCTACGCGTCCGCCACCCCAGAGGTTGGCGAGCTTTTGCGTGGTGCCGCTGGTGCCTGTCGGGTCGATGGTGACGCCCTTTTTGCCCAGGCTCAGCATGGGCTCGGGTGCGGGGATGCTTTGGATGTACTGGGCGCTGATCTTGAGGCCCAGCGGGTCGGTGCGGCTGGTGATTTGGCCGTTGGCGTCGTACTCGTACTTCCAAGCGTGGCCCATGACGTCGGTAACCTGGGTTAGGCGCTGGCCTGTCCATTGGTAGCTGACGCTGCGCCCAGCCAGGTCTTCTATCTTGGTGATCAGGCCCCCTGCCATGGTGACGGTGTAGATGGTTTTGCCCCCGTGGTCCAGGATGCGGGCGCTGGTGGCGCTGTCGTAGACGAAACTGACTTTGACGCCGCTGGCGTTGGCATAGCTTTGGATAATGCCGTCTGCGTTGTAGTTGATGGTGTTGCCAAAGCGGTCGTACCACTGCCAGCCGGTGTGTTGGCCGGCAGCATCTTTGAGCCGTTTGATGTAAACGGGGGCGTTGCCTTTGCTCTTGGCCATGTACAGATCGCTTTGGCCGCTGCGCTCGTAGAGCACTCCTACCCGCTCGATAACCTTGGCATCGCTGCCCAGCGGATCGAGCTCAAAGCTGAGCGGCGCCCAGGCGGGGTTGAGCCACCAGCGTCCCTGGCTCCAGGAGCGGGCAATGTCCAAGCTGCCGCCCAGCACTTTGACGCTCAGGTCGATGTTGCTCTCTTGGTACTCGCCATTGATCCAGTTGATGCGTGGCTCGCCGGCTTTGGCGACTGGGGTGAAGCCCAACTCGGTGTTGGGGACGAAGGCGCCGATGCCTGAGATGCCTTGGGCGGAGGCGAGGCTGGCCAACCCCAAAGCGGACACCAGCAGGCTGGTGCGCAATATGTGCTTTGCGGGGGCGCCCCCATTTGCATTGGTGAGTGCTGCAGGCTTTGCCGCAGCAGTCGCTAATCCCGCTGTGTTTTTCTTTGTCATTGTCATATCTCGTTCCCTCATATTGCTTGGCCTGGCATGGGCTGATGCCTGGCCTTGCTGCGGCTTTGTGCGGCAGCAAGGCTTGATGGCCAGTGTTTTTTGATTGGGTTGTTCAGGGGCTGAAGGCTTAGCTACTGCCAGGGCCAGCAGGGCCAGATCCACCACCGCCTCCTCCGCCCCCGCCACCACCGCCGGGGCCTGAACCGGCACCTGCGCAGCACTCACCCCGGCAATGGGGCGTGCACTGTGGCGCCAGCGGCAGTTGGGTGCCGGTTCCTCCACCAGAACCACCGCCCCAGCCGCCACCTCCGCCGCCCCAGCCTCCGCCACCTCCACCTCCACCTCCACCTCCACCTCCGCCGGTGCAAGATGTACCGGTGCCGACCAAGCGGCTGTATTGGGAGAACACCACCCGGTTCTCTCGCTCGCCGTTCACGCATTCAAACGAGCACTCAGCCGTGGCCCATACGCTGTATGACGAGCAGCTCGATGCCTTGCTGCTGAAGGTGTTGGCCAACGCGCGTTGCACAGCGGTAAAGTCGCCCGCCTTGGCATTGGTAAAGCCAATGCCCTTGGGGTGCAGCTTGACGGCGGTCACCCGGTAGGGGATGACCACACGCTGCTTGGCTGCCAGCACCTTGGGGATGTCCGCCAAGAACTCGTAGCGGTAGTACTCATCGGACTGGGGCGGTTTGAAGACGACCTCCTCTGCCTGGATCAGGCCGTAGTTGGTCAAGGTCAGCTCGCCGGTGTGCTCCTCGCCAATTTGCAGCTCGGGCAGGTTGATGGACAGCGGCTCCAGCAGCACCACGGGTGCAGGCACCTGGGTCTGGAAAGTCGCTTCCAGGGTGATGTCGTAGACATCGGGAATGGTGGTTTCCGTGACGCTGAAATCAATGCTGATGGTTTGGTACTGCAGGTGCACCCGCTCTGTGGTGGTAATGCCCGGGCGCACAAAGATGCGGCCGGTCTTGTCAGAGTGGCGCGGGCCGCTGGCACGGTAGGTGTAGGTGCCTGGTGGCAGGTCCGTCACGACAGCCTTACCTTCCGCATCGGTGGTGAGCGTGCGCAGATAGGTGAGCACGGCATCGTTTTGCAGGCGGATGCGTGCGCCGGCCACACCCTTGATCGGCTGGTTGTCCGCGCCCAGGGTTCCGGTAAACAGATCGGTGATCTGGAAGCTCACGCCGCCCTGCCCGCTTTGGGTCACGGCCACCGATACCGGAATGACGCCATCGCCGCTGTTGCCTGCGGTGACGATCAGCCGGTAGTTGTAGATGCCGTCGGCCACGCTCTTGTCTGGGCTGGCCGTTACCTGGATGGGCACTTCGCCGCCCACATCGATGGCACCGATCTGGTTGCCGCTGGCCAGGAACACCCAAGCCGGCGGAGGGTTGCCGCTGTTGTCTACCAGCTTGACCTGCACATTCTGCGCAGCCACCAAACCGCGGTTGCCGATGACTACGCTCTCGGTGACGGAGCTTTCTTGTTGCACCCCGGTTTCAATAAACGTGGGCTTGGCAAACAGATCGGGGCGGGCTTGCACCAGCTTGTAGTTGATGCTGAATGTGCCGCGCGGCGTATCGCCTGAATCGGCTGCAAAGGCGGTGAGGACGACCGTGCCCGACTCACCTGCGGTAGCGCTGCCGGTGAACTTGATAACCATGGGCACGGAAGCACCAGCCGCAATATTGACCGGCGGGCCTGCATCCACGCTGATGCCTGGCGGCAGGCTGCCGCTGGGCTGGTTGGCGGGCATAGCGGCCCAGCGCACCCCCTCCACGCCCGTGCCGGCACTGGCACGCGCCTGGATGGTGATGTTGCTCGCAAAATCGCGCGCGGCTGTCAGGTTGTAGCTGGAGAGGTTGAAGCTCAGGCGGTTGATCGTGAAGCGCCCTTGCTCAGCGGTTGCGGTTTCATCGGGGTGAACCACCGAGACGACATAGGTGCCGTTGTCATTGGCAGCGGGTACAAACTCATAGCGGTAATTGCCGCTCGCATCGGTTGCGATATTGATGCGGCGCTTGAAGCCTGCGATATCCAGCACGATGCGCAGCGCAGCATTGGGGATCGCCTGCGCGGTATCGCGGGTGACGGCAGCGCCGGTGATAACAATGCTTTGCGCCCCATAAGACAGTGCAGGGCTGATGTTGGCCACCGTGCCGGTGTAAGGCGTCTTGGGCACCTCGGGCACGATGGGGGCGTTTTGCACGGTCACTACGCGGGTGGCCTGCGCCGTCTTGCCTGCTGCAGAGGTGGCGACGGCCTTCAAGGTATAGCTGCCATCAGCTGCCGCGTTAGCCGCCCATTGCGCGCTGTAAGGCGCTTGGGTGGGCGATGCCAGCAAGACGTCGTTGGCGTAGAGTTCCACCTTGGCAATGCCTGCCGGGGCAGATGCCACCACGGTGATGGTGGCTGCACTGGACAACACCGCATTGGGCGCAGGCGCCACAAAGCTGATGCTGGGTGGCGCGCTGGCATAGGTGACAGTGACCGCCGCGCTCTTGGGGCTGGTGCCGCGCGCATTGCTGGCGGTCGCCTCCATCTGGTGCACGCCTTCAGCGGATAAGCTGATGCTGGCCGCAAAGCTGCCATTGGCGCCCACGGCCACCGGAGAACCCGATGCCTGGCCATTCAAAAACAGCTGCAGCTGCGAGCCCGGCATTGCTGTGCCCGCCACATTCAGCTGTGGAACGGCCACGGTTGTACCTGCCGCTGGTTGGGTGATCACTGGTGCTGCAGGGGCACTCAGATTGAGGCTGAAAGGAATATCCAGCACTGCCGCAATGCCATCGGCATCGGTCGCGGTGATGCTGAAGCTGTGGTTGCCATTGGGCAACTGGGCAAAGTCCACCAGCTGGCTGTGGGTGACCGGGCTGGCCCGGCCATAGCTGCGCTCAAAAATCTGCATGCCGTTGACGGCAGCCTTAAGGCTGGTGACACCCACGGCACTTTCTGCAGTAACCGCCAACGTGCCAGGCTGGGTGATGGTGGCATTGGCTTGCAGCGCTTGGCCGGCAAAGCTGGCGGTGATGGCCGGGCCGTTGCCGCCTTGCTTTTGTACTTGTACGGTGCGGGTGGCGGTGTTGCTCAAGCCCGCCGTATTGGTGGCCTTGGCTTTGAGGGTGTAATTGCCGTTGGGCACACCCACCAGGGACCATTGCACTTGGTACGGAGCCGCGCTCAGCAGCGCCAGGCGCTTGTCGTTCACCAAGATCTCCACATCCCGCAGGCCCTCAGCATCGCTGGCTGTTACCGCAATGGTGGTGTCTTGCTCCACCACCGCGTTTGCTGCAGGTTGGCTGAATTGCACCACAGGCCCTTCAGGCGCATAGGCAATGGGCTGGCTGAGCGAGAACTGGTTGGTCTTGTTCTGCGCCGTGCGGAACTGCACATACAGCATCTTGTCGCCACCGCCGCTAGACAAGGTGTAGGTCACTGTATTAGGGTGGCTGGCCATGTTTTGCCAGGTCAGTGCCTCGCCAAACTGGTCCGATTCCTGGATGCGGTACTGCGCTGCCTGCGGGCATTCCAGGACCAGCTCAACATTGCGCACCCGGGTGACATAGCCCTGGGTGGGCGCGATCGTGCAGTTCAGCACCGGCTCTGCACCCAGGTAACTGCCATAGTCCACCCCGGTGCTGACGGCATTGCCCTGGCCTGCCGGATTACCTACCGCATCTTTGGGACCGCTGGCATGCCCCCACCAGTTGCCGCGCGCTTGCACCACGGCAGCGGGCTGGGTGTTACGCACCCCAAACTGGGTATTGGCCGAAATATCGGATTCAGCGATGGCAGGCGTTGCACCTTGCTCAGCCAACAGGCCCACCTCGTTATGGGTGATGCGCGATGCAATGATGCTGGGACTACCGCTGCCGATCACCCGAATACCCACGGCATTGTGGCTGAGCTGCAAGCGGTTAAAGCTATAGGCACCGCCATGCACGACCAGACCAGCGCCCCCATTCATATAACTGGGCAAGCCCGCTGTACCACCGGCATACCGAATCTGCAAGCCATCGAGTTGGAGGCCCGCCGCAGGCACACCTGCCTCGACCAGCACGCCCAGCCAATCACCTGCTTGTGCAGTGCCAGGCTCTGGGTTGGTGGCCGCAATGGCGCTGTCATCGAACTGGCTGGTGAATAGGACGTTGGAGCCAGTCTGCAACTGATCGCGCACATTGATGCCAGCGCCCTCGCCAAATTTAACGACAACACCGTCGGCAATGCTGAGCTTGGCATTGCCTGCCGCCAGTGCGACGGCACCGCCTGCCAACCCGGTGCCTGCCAGAACTACCGCCGCCATGGTTTGGCTATGCCTTTTGCCCGCCGTGCCCGCCCTGCGGCATATGGAGGCCCACGCTTGTCGGGAGAATAACGAAGTGATATGGGAGAGTTGCATGGTCTTCTCCTTCTTATGGGTTGACGGTGATCACGCCGCTGGTGGCCGGCACAAAGCCGGGGCTGCTGGCTGTGATTTGGGTGGTGCCTGGAGATATGGCGGTGAAGGTGGGGCGGGCGGAGGAGCCTGCCTCTTTGGCCCAGGTAGCGGTGTTCGTCACAGTGCCTATCGACGGAATAGAGCTGGTAAAGGTGACGGACAGATTGACGGCTGGGTACTGGCTATTGGGCCAATAGGCCCCGTTTACTTGCGCAGCTACATATATATTCGTATACGTTTGACCTACGCGTAGCGCACTAGGGGCACCGTTCAATAATAAAAGCGGAGTAATAGTTTCTGTCGTGACCACGCCAGAAGTGAATCCAGCAGCGCTAGCTTCAATCTGGGTAGACCCCGTATCTAGCCCAGTAACAAAGAAATATGCACGACTTTGACCAGCAGGAATGGTTACCGTCTGCGGCGTCGAACAAACTTCCGACGCAACGCAACGCAGATTGACCACCACCGCATCCGCACCGCCACTGACCACACCATTGATCAAGCGCTCTACATACACCTCGCTGGTATATGTATACAGCCCCTTACCCACAACCACCTTGGACACATTGCTGTAACGACGTACCTGCAAGCCTTGCGCGGCAGCCGTGACCGTTTGCACCGCAGACTGAGCAGTCGTTATGCCTACTACTTCGGCTTCTACCCTGTAGGTTCCCGCAGCCGCTGGCTGGGCCACATAGCCAGTGCGAGACGTAGTGCTGTCCTTGGGTATCAACAACTGTGTAATCAAATTGTTGCTGTTGTCGTAGATGCCATTGACGACCCCTGCTGGGCTCTGCTCCTTCGCTGCGACATTGACCTGCAATGCGTTGGCCGCAACTTGGCTATTAGGCCAATAAGCTCCTGGCACACTGAAGGTAATTGAGAAGTCATCTCTCACACTAGATGTCGTACGGCTTCCATCTAAACTGTTAAACACCACTGTGGGGACAACGACATCGATAGGAGTCGGTATGGCTGCGGTCGCTCCTTGCGCAGTTGCCTCGATATATGTCGATCCCACCTCTAGCCCAGTAACAAAGAAATATGCACGACTTTGACCAGCAGGAATGGTTACCGTCTGCGGCGTCGAACAAACTTCCGACGCAACGCAACTCAGATTGACTACCACCGCATCCGCACCGCCACTGACCACACCATTGATCAAGCGCTCTACATACACCTCGCTGGTATATGTATACAGCCCCTTACCCACAACCACCTTGGACACATTGCTGTAACGACGTACCTGCAAGCCTTGCGCGGCAGCCGTGACCGTTTGCACCGCAGACTGAGCAGTCGTTATGCCTACTACTTCGGCTTCTACCCTGTAGGTTCCCGCAGCCGCTGGCTGGGCCACATAGCCAGTGCGAGACGTAGAGCTTTCCTTGGGTATCAACAACTGTGTAATCAAATTGTTGCTGTTGTCGTAGATGCCATTGACTACCCCTGCTGGGCTCTGCTCCTTCGCTGCGACATTGACCTGCAATGCATTGGCCGCAACTTGGCTATTAGGCCAATAAGCTCCTGGCACACTGAAAGTAATCGAGAAGCCGTCCCTCACGCTGGCTGTCGTCCGGCTCCCATCTAGACTGTTAAACACCACTGTGGGGACAATGACATCCGTCGGAATCGGTGTGGCTGCGGTCGCTCCTTGTGCAGTTGCCTCGATATGTGTCGAGCCTGCATCCAGTCCTGTCACATAAAAATATGCACGGCTTTGCCCTGCTGGAATAGTCACCGTCTCCGACGTAGAGCACACTTCTGCGGCCACGCAACGCAGATTAACTACCACCGCATCTGCACCACTACTGACCGCGCCATTGATCAAGCGCTCGACGTATACCTCGTTCGGATGGGTATACAGCCCCTTGCCCACAACCACCTTGGACGCATTGCTGTAGCGGCGCACCTGCAAGCCTTGTGCGGCAGCCGTGACCGTTTGCACCGCAGACTGAGCGGTCGTTATGCCTACTACTTCGGCTTCTACCCTGTAGGTTCCCGCAGCCGCTGGCTGGGCCACATAGCCAGTGCGAGACGTAGAGCTGTCCTTGGGTATCAACAACTGTGTAATCAAATTGTTGCTGTTGTCGTAGATGCCATTGACGACCCCTGCTGGGCTCTGCTCCTTCGCTGCGACATTGACCTGCAATGCGTTGGCCGCAACTTGGCTATTAGGCCAATAAGCTCCTGGCACACTGAAAGTAATCGAGAAGTCGTCCCTCACGCTGGCTGTCGTCCGGCTCCCATCTAGACTGTTAAACACCACTGTGGGGACAATGACATCCGTCGGAATCGGTGTGGCTGCGGTCGCTCCTTGTGCAGTTGCCTCGATATGTGTCGAGCCTGCATCCAGTCCTGTCACATAAAAATATGCACGGCTTTGCCCTGCTGGAATAGTCACCGTCTCCGACGTAGAGCACACTTCTGCGGCCACGCACCGCAGATTAACTACCACCGCATCTGCACCACTGCTGACCACGCCATTGATCAAGCGCTCCACATATACCTCGTTGGGATGGGTATACAGCCCTTTACCCACAACCACCTTGAACACGCCACTGTAGCGACGTACGTGCAAGCCAAACTTCTCCCTTACCTCCACATTCAGCACCTTGCCAATCAACCCAGGCGCCGTAATATCTATCGCGGTCTTACCCTTGGTCAAAGCATTCACAGTGACCGGTACCGTCGCATAAATCTGCCCCGTAGGCACAAACACCTCCGCCGGACTCACAGCAGCAACCGCAGGATTCTGGCTAACGACAGAAACAGTAATCCCGCCCTGAGGCGCCGCCTTGCTCAACTGCACACGAACCGTTCGGCTGAGCTCTTCATTCATCACCAGATCTGCAGCAGGATCAGTGTTAAGACTGATGGCGTCCACATTCACGCTGGTCTGGCCGGACTGGTAGCCAGTGGCGGTTGCAGTCAAGGTGGTAGCACCCAAGGCCTTGCCATTGATGCTGAAGCTCACCCGGCTTTGACCCGCAGGGATGAGCACGGTGGCAGGGGCTTGGGCCAGACTGCTTTGCGCGACAGCCAAGCTAACGGTCAAGCCGCCTGCAGGAGCTGGCTCAGTAACCTCCACAGTCACGTTGGTGCTGCCTGCAGGCGCTACCACTACGCTGGATGGCAATACCAGGGCCTTGCCTCGTACGGCGACGGTGGCCAGTGCACTGGCGTAGCCGTCTGCCTGCGCGGTCAAACGGCTGGTACCGTCGACCAATCCCGTCACTTCAAAATTCACGCTCTGTTGTCCGGCAGGCACTACCAAGCTGCTGGAGGCCGAAAGCACCGCCGTGTCCGCGTTGTCCAACCGCACCGTCACATTGCTTGCAGCAGGCGCAGGCAGCGACAAGGTCATCGGATAGTTGCGGTTGACCCCGACTGTGGGACTGGCAGGGGCCAAACCGAGAGAAGGCAGGCTGACCACTTCAATGTCGGTTTCCGCCATGCCCAAGCTCGCGTGGCTGGCCGTGATCTTGGTGGTGCCCAGGCTGCTGGCCTGCACCTCCAGATCGGCGCTGGTTTGCCCCTCAGGCACAGTGACGCGGGTAACGGCTGAGGCGACCGAAGGAACGCTGCTGCTGACATCGATCAGCGTGCCGCCTGCGGGGGCTGGGGCATTGAGCGACACCCGTAGCATGGCCACCACACCGGGACTGAGCTTGAGTTTGGCTGGCTCCAGCGCCAAAGGTGCCTGGCCGATATGCACCAGGCCTTGCTGCACCAGGTAAGGGATACCGACGATGCCCCAGACCACCTGCGTGCGAATGGTGCCTGAGGGCACAGAGATTGCATTGAGCGAGTTGCCATTGGCGGTGTTGCCCGTACCCACCGGTGACGAAGCCAGGTCCATGCTGATCGCAGGGCCACTGTGGTGGTTGATGGCGGTGTTGTTGATAACGGGGGAAGCCGATTCAATCGCCACGCCGCTGCCGTATTCGATGACGACATGGCCCAGCTGCGTCAGCGCCTGGTTGGTGCCTGCGGTGAAGCGCCATTGCCGCCAGTCACCGGCGGCGGGCGTTGCAGATGCCGAGGTGATTTTGATGGGCAAGCTGGGAGTGCCCACGGCCTGGAGCGCACCCCGCTTCAAAGTAAAGCTGGCCGCCGCTGCCATCTGGATGGTGACACCGGGCTCAATACTCAAGGTAGCGTTGTTATCCACAATCACATCGCCCTGGAACAGATAGGGCGACTGCGCTGCACGCAATGTTGTGTTGCTGGTGATCACGCCCGTCACTGGCGTTTGTGCCAAAGCCGACTGGGCCGCACAGAGCAGCATCAGCCAAAGGCCCAGCATCTGCAAGCCCTGCCAGGCCTTGCGTGCCCATGCTGTAGCTTGGTGCAGCGAAGATGGTGATTGTTGTTGGTACATGCTTCCCCCGGTATTTCTCATTTGTTGTTTGCGCTCATAAGCGTCCACACGGCGCTTGCAGCCGGTGGTTGGCGGTCTGTTGGATGGCGGCGGTTTGGGCCACTTGCTGTGTGTAGCTTTGCCAGCCGCCGTCTAGCCAATAGGCAGGCAAGGTGGCCATTGCGGCACTGGTCTCACTTGCGGAACGGCCCGCTTTGGATGCATCGGTGCTAGGCGCCAAGGTATTTTCGACTTGGGCACGCAAGCTGTCGCTGACCACGCCATCGGTGATGACCACCAAGCCCTGAGCGTAGCCCGCATGACGTACACGCTTGAGCCGGTCTTGGTAGGCGCGCGCAATGGCGGCCACCAACTTGGCATCGCGCTCTTTGCCTTCGGCCCTGACGGCTACTAGCTGCTCAGGCGGCACCGGCCACTGCGCCTGAGGCGCACGTTGCATGGCTTCGCTGGCAGAGATCACCGTCCATTGCATGCCTTGGCCCAGAGCGGCTATCCAAGTCTGCGCATCCAAGGGCTGCAACAACGGTTGGCTACCTGCCGTCGCCGCTTTCGCGGCCTGCCATGCTCGGACACCGCCCCGCACCGCCTGCAACTGGGCAAAGCCTTGCTGGCGCAGCTGACGGCAGGCCTGGTCAACCTCGGCGTTGTCGAGCCCGGTGCCCAGCAGCACTACGGACGTTTGCTGCAAGAAGCGTTTGCTGGCCATGTCAGAAAGCTCCAGCTGCAAGGCGCGCGCAATGGGCGCTGCGCGTTGCAGGCTGCGCGGCCGCACATCCACCAAGGTAGGAGGCTGGGCGCTTTGCATCGATGCAGCCGCCTCAGCAGCGTTTACCCAGCAGGCCTGGTCCAGCGCGAGCGGCGCGGTTTGCACCGGCCATGCCAACGCGGGCGTCTCTGTGGTTTGCGCTGCATATTGCGCAGCCGAACAGCCCAACTCCTTGGACGGGGCAGAAGCCGATTCAGACTCCACCAAAGGCGGAGGCGCAGTGACTGGCCGCGACCAAGCTGCTGCATCGCAGGCAGTACCACCCAAGGCTGCGCCGACCAAGACGGCCAGCGCAGCGTGCGTGCCCCATCTGGGGCCGCACACCTTGTGCTTAACGGCCATGGCCAGCTCCCAGCACAGCCTTGCGTCGTACCCCCACCAGCGCCGCCAAACCGGTCAGCAGCGACAGCATCAGCACGGCCAACCAGCCCAAGCCCGGCACGGGCACGGCTTGCTCATCGGCAGGCAGCGGTCCACTTTGGATAACCGGGCCACCCGGGTCTTTGATGACGCCATTGGCGACCAGGTCGTCATCGCCCAGCTGGCCATCGGTAATGCTGAAGCTCACCCGGTTGCCCTCCAGCTTGAGGTTCTTGGGCACATACCAAAGGCTGCGGCCACGCGAAGAAGGTGTAGGGCCGTACTTCATGTAGTTGCTCACGCCAAACAGGTTGGGCCACTCGGTCGTGATGGTCACCGTGCTGCCCACGTCGCAGCCGACCAGTTCGTACTCGAACACGCCATGGGGGAACACCAGCACATCAAACAGCGGCAGCCAGCCCTGCGCCCGCTTGACGGCGGTCTTGTCAGGGTTGAAGTGGCAGCTAGCGCCCCCACCCGTGACCGAGGCCTTCAGCGTGCCCGTGCCCGTGGGCGTGGGGATGGTGACTTGCTTGTCACCCGCGGGGGCCGGAGTGTTCTTGAGGCCCAGCTTGACATCGGGCGCACCGGCGGTGGTCACCACCACTTCGTAGTCACCCACGGTTGGGTTGGCGCTGAACATCAGCGATGCCGCCAGACCCTGTGCATCGGTCGTCGCTTGCGCAGTCAAGCCGCCACCCGCAAAGACAGCGCCTGCTCCGCTGGTGGGCATGCTGAAGCTCAGCACACGCCCTGCCACCGGTTCACCCAGTCCGTTGACCAGCTTGACACGGATCACCTCGGCAAAGGCCGTACCCACCACCGCAGACTGGCCGCCACCGGCAAGCACCTGCAGGTTCAGCACAGGCGCCGTTGCAGCCGTGTTCGTCAATGCAAACCGCACGCCGTCTGCCACACCGCCTGCACTGGCCAGCACCTCGAAGCTGCCTTCGGTGTTGTTGGCCGTGAGCACCGGCGCGCTGGCAAAACCATTGGCATCGGTTTGCACCTCTGCTTGCAAAGCGCCGCCTGCAAACGTGGCGCTTGCTCCGTTGGAAGGCAACTCGAAACGAATGCTGTGGTTGGCCACGCCCAGGCCTTGGCCATCCACCAGTTTGACGGCAAGCGCTTGCGCAAAGGCCGCGCCTACATGGGCCGACTGGCCGCTGCCGGCAACGCCAAGCAGCTGGAGCACCTGCACCGGCTGGGCCGTGTTGGTCAGCGCGAATGTCGCCTCGCCAGAGACACCTGCCGCTGTAGCGCTCGCCTGGTAGCTACCCTCCGCGCTGTTAGCCGTCAGCACCGGCGAGATCGCCAGGCCTTGGGCATCGGTAGAGACGCTGACGGTTTGTGAGCCATCGGCAAAGCTGGCCGTGGCATTCCCCATTGCAGCCATTGGCAGCGTGAACACCACCAGCTGACCCGCCACCGCTGCGCCTTGCGCATCCACCACCTTGGCTTGCAAGCGCTGGGCAAAGGCCTGGCCCACTTGCGCTGTCTGGCCGTCGCCAGTCACCCGCTGCAAGGTCAAGATGGGGGTTGCCGCATCGCTGTTGCGCAAGTCAAAGCTAGCGGGGGTGTTGACGCCGTCCACACTGGCAAACACTTGGTAGGCACCCACGACGGCATTGGCCGTGATGGCATCGGTGCTCGCTAGGCCTTGGGCGTCGGTGCTGACCTGCAAGGCGGCAGTGCCGTTGCCAAACACCGCACTGGCGCCACTGGCAGGTGCGGCAAAGCGCAGGGTCTGACCGGCTACCGGGGCACCATTCTCATCGGCCAGACGTACCTGCAGCGGCGCCGCAAACGCAGTGCTTACTTGGGCAACCTGCTGATTACCGCTGCTGATGGCCAAGGTCCAGTTCTTGGTGGCAGAGCCGTCATCCTTCCAGGCGGCAGATACCAGGCCGATCCACTGCGCTACGGACTGTAGTGCCGCATCGCGCCCAGCAGCTTGGGGCAGCGCACGCAGTTTTTCTTGCGCTTGCAGCAGCGCAGCAATCGCATCGCCCAGCTTTTGCTGCTGGACAGCATCGGCGGCTTGGTCGAACAGGGCCACCAGCTGGGCCTTTGCTGCATTGGTCAAACCTGCAATGGCGGGAAGCGCTGTGCGTGCATTGGCCTCCGCCTGCTGCTGCGCGATGGTGCGCAGGCTGTGCGACCAGCTCTCCACTACCACCCCATCTGCGGTATTGCGCAGCTGGGATTCCAGGCTGAATGCCTTGGCATCTGCGGGCAGCTGCAGCCACAGCTCAACGCCCTGGTCTGCACCGGCAGCCAGGTCCATGGGCCAGCTCAGCTGGTCGCCGTTTTGCGCGGCTGCTGGCTTGGACGACAGCAGCTGGGCGCCGTTGGCCAAGGCGGTGCTCAGCGTGAGCTGGCGGGCCTTGTCGTCGCCATTGTGGATGACGGTCTTCAGGTACACGCTGGATTGGGCGAGCATGGGGTCTGCCAGCTTGGGCTTGCTCAGCACCATCTGGGCCTGAAGCCATGCCGTCCATTCCGTGCCGCTCAGCTGCTCAGCCAGGCTGTCAAAGCCCATGGCCAGCACCTGACCCTTGCCGTAGCTGCTGCGTGCTGCGGCGGTTTCTCCGGTCGCGTAGCGCAGCTCGCTGGTCGCTTGCGCATCAGCGGCCAAGGCCCAGCTTGGGCGGGTCAGCGGCAGCGCGTTAGCGCCCAACTGCAGTGCGGCGTTGGCCAACGGCTGATCGGCATAGCTGCCCCACATATCGGCAATGGCGCGCAAAGAGGTATCGGCAGCGCCGTCCACCACCAACGAGGCACCACGCAGCACGGCAGCGCGCACTTCTTCTTGCAGGTGGGCGCCCAGATCAGTGAGCGACCCGCTCAGCCACAGCAGGCTGAAGTCGCCGGCACGCAGCGCCTTTTGGAAGGCAGCAGCTGTCTCAACGATCTCTGCCTCATCGTCATACGCGGCCAGCACGGTTTGTGATGTCTGGCGCTTTTGCGCGGCGCAGGCGGTGTCTGCGCCGCAGCCGATATAGGCCAGCACGCGCAGACCCTGGTCTGCTGTTTGCGTGGCAGTCACGGCCTCGCTGCTCTGGATACGGATGAGGGTAGAAGCGCTGTTGTTGCTGCTGATATCGTCCTTGGTGGACGAGCCGATACGCGCAGCCACGGCAAACTCCTTAGCGCTGCCGTCCTTGGCTGTTTGCACTTGCAGGGTCAGGATGGCGGTGGAACGCGTTGCCATATCGCCCAGGGTCCAGACACCATTGGCATAGCTGCCCACAGCGGCCGATGGGCTCAGCACGGTTAAGCCCGCAGGTATTTCCACATTCACCGTGGTCGCCACAGCCGTTGCCGGGCCCAGGTTTTCTGCGGTGATCGTGATGGTGGATGTATCGCCGCGTTTGACGGTGGCCGGGGTGGCACCGGCGGCCACTGCCAGGTCAGCCTTGGGCTCGGGATCGGGGTTGTCGGGCGTGGCGGCACGCTTGGCAAACAGATAGCCGGATGCGGCGGTGCCGGCAGTCAGCTCAATGCTGCTGAACTTGCCCGCCGCGCTCTGCCCGCCCGCAGAGCCCGCCAGCGCCGCGCCATCCACCAGGCCATCGCTGACACCGGCGACCAAGGTGTAGACGCCTGGCTTGAGGTTGGTGAAGTGGAACGCGCCTTGCGCATCGGTATACGCCGTTTGCAGCTCGGCGGCGCCCGTGCTGGCTTGGGTACCGCTCAGTTTGACCTCGGTCACGGGGATGCCCGGCTCGCCGCTGTCGCGCAGGCCATTGGCATTGCTGTCCCGGTACACGAGGCCCGCAATGCTGGCCTCGGCCGCGCCGGCCACAAAGCCGATGCTGTACTGGCCGCTGGTGTTGGCATCGAAGATATTGAGAAAGTAGCTCCAGCTCAGGTCCTCATTGCGCTCCTTGGACAACCAGACGTTTTCTGCAGGCACGATATAGCCGTCCGACCGCGTGACCTGCACCGGCAGCTTGGCGCCGCGCGCCGGATCAGGCACCTGGGCATAGGCAAAGCCCTGGGCTACAGGGCTAAAGCGCAGGCTGGCGTTGTTGCCCTGCACGGTCATCTGCGCCGATGCCGTCTGGTTCTGCACCTCGGTGTCTGCGCCATCGGACTCGTAGACCCGGTAAACATCACCATCCTTGGCGAGAAAGTCGCGCACCTTGTCGCGCCCTGGCAGATCGACGCGCACATCCTGGACCAAGGTATGCGTGCGCACTTCCTTGATCAGCGAGGTGACCGCGCCGCCCAGGGAATCGGCATGGGTAAAGCTGGCGTTGAACTCGACAAACTTGCCCGCCAGGCTGGTGACCATGGACCAGCGGCCCATTTTGGAAGTACCTGACTCAATATCGCCAAAGTCCAAAAGCAGGCTCTTGCCTGCTGGTTGGTCGCCCACATAGCCGCCCAGTATCTGGAAGCTGATCGCCAGGCCCTGACGGTTCTCCACAATGCGGGGCTGGGCCGTGTCGATCTTGGTCTTGTGGGATGTGCCGCCGCCCTGGTTCTTGATTCGGACGCCCAGGGTGAAGGGCTCTGCCGCTTCGGTCTCTGGCGTGAAAGCGTCGTCGGCATACACATCACGCGGCAAAAAGTAATCCAGCACCAGCTCGGGCTGGGGGCGTACCACGATGGATTCTGGCGCCACCTCGACGGAATCGGCCTTGCCATCGAGCGTGTAGCTGACCTTGGCCCCCACGTAGTACACAGCGCCTTGCGGGTTGCTGCCACCACTGCCCGCAGCAGGAATGATGAGCCAGTTGATATGGGCCACCGCCTTGGGCGCGATCACGCCATTCTGCAGGTTGGTGATGCCCGTGACCTGGTCGGTGCGGTAGAAGAACGTCGCCCCCTGGGCATTGGGGTCCGAGGTGGCTATGACCAGGTTGTTGTTGGCGTCGAGGAACCTCAGCTCGATGGAGACGTTCTCCAGCTTCTGGTCCGCCAGGCCATTGGTGATGACCATCTTGGCGTCAAACGCCTGGCGCTCCAGCGAAAGCTTTTGCTCAATGACAATTTTGACTTCTGCACACACGGCATCTGCGGCTTGTGCAAAGGCACTGCTGATCGAATACAGCAGCCCCAGCACGAACATGCCCACCACCGTCGCCCAGCTGGTAAACAGCGGGCGGCCCCTCATTTTTTCATACATGCTGTGTGTCCATCTTTAGTAGGCCCAGAATTGCGAACGCCTTCTGGCCCTCCACCCCAATTGATGCCTATCAACGAATTTCCAAAATTTATGGATATTTATTGATAGTTTTATTGCATTTTGAAGCGCATTTGAATGAACACTGCTTACATGACGCTGACGCGCAGTTAGGCAAACACAACAGTCGCCGACAGGGGTAAGTACTGACAATCTTCCGGAGCAAGGCATGGGCAGCCTTGCTGAGCTATCGCCTCATAATGCGGCAGACGGTGAGAAAGCGCCGTAAGAAAAACAAGGCAGTGCATCACCCTCGGTTGCAGGGCGACCAGGACAAAAAGTAGTGGAAGGGGCGTCAGGCCAGCCTGGGCTGGCGCAGCTGCTGCATGCGGTAGATCAGCCCCTGGGGCAGGCGCCGGGAGAGCGCGATGTCGACCGCATCGCGGCCTTTGAAGTCGGCTACCGAGACGTCGGCGCCGGCGTCGAGCAGCAGCTCCAGGGTCTTGAGGCGACCGAGGCGTGCGGCATAGAAAACAGGGGTTTCGCCGTGCTCGCGCAGGTTAAGGAGGGGCTGTGCCTGCAGCAGCGCGCGGCACATGGCCTCGTCATCGCGCCACACGGCAGCCCACAGCGAGTAGCTGGCATTGGCGCCGTGCGAAAGCAGCAGTTCGACCAGCGGCAGGTTTTCGCCCCGGGCAACGGCAAACCACAGCGCCGTGGCGCAAAAGTCGCCATTGCATTCGCCCATCGGGGCTTCGGCCTCCAGCACGGCACCGGCGGCCAGCAAGGTGGCCACGGTCTCCAGGCCGTTGGTGTCGGCTGACTGGGCGTTTTGCGCGGATACGCCACAGGCCACCTGCAAGGCGGTGCGTCCCTTGCCATCCACCGCCTGGGCCCACTGCGGCGCCTGCGCCAGCAGCTGGGCCACCAAGGCGGCATCCCAACGCTTGGCAGCAGCAAACAGCGAGGTCTTCGAAGGCAGACTCATGCAGGGCTCCTTATGGCTTGTGACCATGCTCCAACGCGCAATGTACACCGATACCGCCGCATCCCAACCTTGGTGGCAGGCAGGTTTTTCCCGACCCGCCTGCGCCCCCAGTGTTACTGGGCTGCCACCCAGTCGATCAGCGCATCCCAGGCGGGGCGTGCCTGCGGGGCATTGTCGCTGTTGGCCATGGCCACGACCACCCAGCGGCGTCCGTCGCGGCCATTGACATAGCCGGCAATGGCCGAGGCGTCGCGCAGGGTGCCGGTCTTCAGGTGGGCGCCGCCGGTATGGGCGCTTTTGCTGTTTTTCATCGTGCCGTCCACACCCACGATCGGCATCGAGGCCATCAGCTCGGGCATGACGTTGGAGTTCCAGGCGACCGAGAGCATCTTGGCCAGCGACCCGGCGGTGATGCGGGCATCGCGCGAGAGGCCGGCGCCATTGTCGATGGTGGGCTGCGCCATGCCGGGCACGCGCTCGCTCCACCACTGCGCCACCGCCTGGCGGCCGCCTTCAAAGGTGCCGACGCCCGCGCGCTCCTTGCCCAGGGTCAGAAACACCTGCTGGGTCATCACGTTGTTGCTGTACTTGTTGATATCGCGCACCACCTCGCCCAGGGTGGGCGAGCTGAAGCTCATCAGCGGCTGCACGCCGTCAGGCGTGGTGCCCATGCGCACCTGGCCGGTCACCTTGCCGCCCAGCTCGCGCCACATGCCTTCAAACACGCGGGGCGCAAAGCGGTCGGGGGCCGCCGGCGCCACCGCCCAGCTGTTCTCACCGCAAGCGGCCGGGTAGCCACCCAGGAACTGGATCTGCGTGGCATCGGCCATCTGCGCCTTGAGCGCGCCGCGCCAGTCGCCGCAGGCATTGCCCTTGGTCTTGAGCAGCGGCACGGTGCTGGGCAGGCGCAGATGCGCGATGGCCGGCTCGTAGGCGATGCGCGCCACGCCAGCGGCGGCATCGGGGATAAAGCGCATCGTCAGCGACTTGTAGTTCAGCAGCAGCGCATCGGGCACGGCGTTGTAGGGCCGGTAGGGCTCGTTGTCAAAGCGTGCGGGGTCGATGGGCGGCAGCGAGAAGGCCGAGCGGTCCAGCACCACATCGCCAACGACGACCTGGATGCCCTGGCCCAGCAGGCGGCGCTGCAGCAGCCAGAGGCGCTCCATCACCAGCTTGGGGTCGCCCGAGCCCTGCACATAAAGATTGCCATTGAGGGCGCCCTGGGCGACCTGGCCGTCGGTGGCAATGCGGGTGTCCCAGGTGTAGGCGGGGCCCAGAATCTCGAGCGCCGCATAGGTGGTCACCAGCTTCATCACCGAGGCGGGGTTGCGGCCCACATCGCTGTGTACATCGAGGAGGGGGCGCTGCGCGCCGCTGACATCCATCACCACCACCGAGACCGCATCCGGCGCGACCTTGCCCCGCTGCAGGGCTGCTTCGACCTCGGCCGGCAGGCGGCCGGCGGGCCAGGCGTTGGCCGGGGCGGCGAGGGCTGCAGGTGCTGCAGCGACGGGGGCGGAGGCCGGGGCCTGGGGCGCCGCAGCGACCGGTTGGGCCAGCCGGATGGGCGTGGGCGTGGGGTCGCTAGAGGGGGCGGCCGGGGGGGGGGGGGGGGGCCCCCCCCCCCCCCCGCCCCCCCCCCCCCCCCCCCCCCCCCCCCCCCCCCCCCCGCCCCCCCCCCCCCCCCCCCCCCCCCCCCCCCCCAACCCC
>NZ_JBBGZG010000001.1:0-152036 GCF_037479315.1 Comamonas sp. MYb69 | reverse complement strand
GCCGGCGTCTGCGCGCAGGCCACCTGGCTCAGCGCAATCGCGACCGGCAGCAGCCAGCGGCCGCTGCTGCCAGGCAGGCCAGCGCTCAGCCGCGCCAGGGACAGAGAAAGGGGCGCCATCGGAGAAATCTGTTGCATGGGCAGCAGTCTAGCGGCTATGCCCAAGCCCGGCATGCAGCCTTGGCTTTGCCCCGATAATGGCGAGTTGCCACCCCTCTACAGGGGCTGAAACCGGGCGCCAGCATAGCGCCCGTGCGCGCCCTACCCCATGAATCTGCTTGCCCTCGAATCCAGTACCGACACCCTCTTTATTGCCACCGCACGGGATGACCAGCGCTGGCTGCACAGCGGTGCCGGTGGCCAGCACACCTCCAGCCAGCTGCTGCCGGCGCTGCGCGGCCTGATGGCCGACGCGGGCCTGGGCTTTGATGCGCTGGACGCGATTGTGTTTGGCCGGGGCCCGGGCTCGTTCACCGGGCTGCGCACCGCCTGCGCCATTGCCCAGGGCCTGGCCTTTGTGGCCAAGGGCGGCCAGGGCGTGCCGGTGCTGCCGGTCGATACCTTGATGACCGTCGCCGAAGAGGCCCGCCTGCAATACGGCTGCACCCAGGTGCTGGCCTGCCTCGATGCCCGCATGGACGAGGTCTACAACGCCGTCTACCAGTATGCGGACGGCCACTGGCAGACCTTGGGCGATCTGCAGGTCTGCCCGCCGCAGCATGTGCAGGTGCCCGCAGGCTTTGTCGTGGCCGGCAATGCCCAGCCTATTTATGGCGAGCGCCTGGCACCCGCTGCCACCCATCTGCAGGCCATGCCCACGGCCCAGGCCTTGCTGAGCCTTGCGCCCTACCTGCTGGCGCAAGGCCAGGCAGTCGCTGCGCAGGATGCGCTGCCGCTCTACATCCGCGACAAGGTGGCCAAGACCACGGCCGAGCGCGAAGCGGAAAAGCTGGCCCAGGCCGCTGGCAGCCCAGGCACGGCGCCATGAGCCTGCCTGCCACGCCCCAGCTGCGCTGGTCCGCGCTGCGCATTGATGACCTGGATGCACTGCTGGCCGTGGAGAACCAGTGCTACAGCCACCCCTGGACGCGCGGCAACTTCATCGACTCGATGGCGATGGGCTATGCGATGCAGCTGCTCTGGGCCGGCGAGGAGCTGATCGGCTACTTTATTGCGATGCAGGGCGTCGACGAGCTGCACCTGCTCAACATCACCGTCAACCCGCGCCACCAGCGCCAGGGCTGGGCCAAGGTGCTGCTCGATCAGCTGCGCAGCTGGGCCGTCAGTGCGCGCGCGCAGGCGATCTGGCTGGAGGTGCGCATCAGCAATCTGCGCGCCCAGCAGATCTACCTGGCCTTTGGATTTGAATCGGTAGGGCTGCGAAAGCGCTACTATCCGGTATCCCATGTCGAACGCGAGGACGCCATGGTCATGCGTTATCTGCTGCCTACCACCCCATGAGCCTGAACCTGGACGCCCGCCAACGCGCCATGCTGCAAGAGATGGGCCACCCGCTGTGGTGGCCCGAATCGCCCGCGCCTGCCGCCCAGGCGGCGCCTGAGACATCTTCCGCTCCTGCGCCAGTGGCTGCACCGCCATCACGCGCGGAGGCGGTGCCTGCCCCAGCTGTTGTGCCCACCGCAGCGGCTGCAGCAGCGACTACAGCAGTTGTTGCACCTTCTGTTGCACCCGTTCCAGCGGCGATGCCGGCTGCTGCGCTCCCAGAAACGGCCGCGCCAGTTGCCGCTATTGAGCCAACGCCAGCGCCTGCAGCAGCTGCACGCCCCACGTCCCCACAGGCGCTGCCCGCCGGTTTTCCGCGCGTGCGCTTTGCACTGCGCGCACCGGTCCTGCTCGATCTGCAAGGCAAGCAGCAGCCCGCCGTGCCCCCCACCCAGCCGGCTTGGCTGGTGGTGGCCGAGCTGCCCGAGGGCGCGCCCCAGCAGGGCGAAGCCTGCCAGTTGCTGCTGCAGATGCTGCGTGCCATGCGCCTGACCGATGCCCCTGTCTACTGGGTGCCACTGGCCCGCATCCCCGCCAACCAGGAAGGCGATGATGGCCTGCCCAGCTACAGCATCGAGGCGCTGGTGCAGGAATGCCAGCCCGCCATGGCCCTGCTGCTGGGCCTGCCAGCGGTGCGCCACCTGATGCCGGGCGACCAGCCCTTCTCCAGCCTGCGCCAGCAGCTGCACCAACTGGGCGGCAGCCAGCTTCCCGCCGTGGTCAGCTACGACCCCAGCCACCTGCTGCGCACCCCCCTGGCCAAGGCAGCAACCTGGGCGGATCTGTGCTTTGCGCTGGCCCAGGCCGGGCGTTAATTTTTCTTCACAAACCTGCCAATCTGCCGCCATTTAGCCGCCAAATAGCCGCCATTTGGTGAGTGTAGGCGCCCACTGACAGGCTGTGGCGTGGGGCGTTGACAACGCTGCGCGCGGACAAAGCGCATCGTCATGCGAAGCGGATGCGGGAATGCCATAATGGCGCCCATTCACAAACCGGAGTCTCTCCTTGGATCCCTACCCTAGTTGGTAGCTTCCACCCTGGCAAGCACATGGCTGCACAAGGGTCGGAAGCGCCCCCCGCCCCCTTTTGCAGACCAATAACAACAAGGAAGTGAGCCCATGCTCAACATCTTTACGCTTGCCAATGGCCGTCTGGTGCAGGAAGAGATCGAATCCCTGCAGGACCTGGCCCGTTTTCAGCCTATCTGGGTTGACCTCGAATCCCCCACCCTCGAAGAAAAGCGCTGGATCAAGCAGCACTATGGCCTGTCCATCCCCGAAGACGCGATGGACCAGGACATTGAGGAATCGGCCCGCTTCTACGAAGAAGACAATGGCGACCTGCACATCCGCAGCGACTTCCTGATCGATGACGAAGACGACCCGCGCAGCGTGCGTGTGGCCTTCATCATGAACCTGCACAACGCCGCGCTCAAAAGCTATGGCGTGCTGTTTTCCATCCACGATGAGGATGTGCCGGTGTTCCGCCTGCTGCGCCTGCGCGCCCGCCGTGCACCGGGCCTCATCGAGGACAGCAAGGACGTGCTGCTCAAGCTGTTCGACGCCGACGCCGAGTACTCGGCCGACACGCTCGAAGGCATCTACGACGACCTGGAAAAAGTCAGCACCCAGGTGCTGGCCGGCAATGTGACCGACACCCACGCGAGTGAAGTGCTCTCGGCCATCGCCCGCCAGGAAGACTTGAACGGCCGCATTCGCCGCAATGTGATGGACACCCGCCGCGCGGTGAGCTTTGTCATGCGCAGCAAGATGCTCAACTCCGACCAGTTCGAGGACGCGCGCCAGATCCTGCGCGACATCGAATCGCTGGACAACCACACCGCCTTCCTCTTTGACAAGATCAACTTCTTGATGGATGCGACGGTCGGTTTCATCAACATCAACCAGAACAAGATCATCAAGATCTTCTCGGTGGCCAGCGTCGCGCTGCTGCCGCCCACCTTGATCGCCAGCGTCTACGGCATGAACTTCAAGTACATGCCCGAAATCGACTGGCAATACGGCTATGCCTACGGCATTGCGCTGATGGTGGGCAGCGCGCTGATACCGATGCTGTACTTCCGCAAGCGCGGCTGGCTCAAGTAAGCACGGCAGCGCCCACTACACCTGCTTGGGCCGCAGGCACCACAGGGCCGTGCCGGCGATCGATGCGGCCAGCATCAGCACCCACAGTGCACCCAGCTGCCACTGCTCCAGCGCCAGGCCAAACAGAAAAGGGGCGCTGGCCTGGGTCATGCGGGCGGGCACCATCAGCAGGCCCTGGCGCTGGCCATAGCCTTGCGCACCAAACATGGCCAGTGGCAAGGTGCCGATCACCACGGTCATGATGCCGTTGCCCAGGCCAAAGGCCAGCGCATAGACCCAGGCGCCCGAGGCGCCCAACAGCGCCAACGCCAGCGCCGCCACGGGGTAGGCCATGACGGCAATGCGCGCCGACCACAGCGGATGGGCGCGGCGCAGAAAAACATAGTCGGCAATGCGGCTGGCCACCTGGGCCGGGCCCACCAGGGCCGCCGCAGCCACCGCTGCCGTCGCCGTGGCACCGCTGACCACCAGCAGGCGCGGCAGGTGCGACATCATCGAGGTGCCAATAAACCAGATGGCGGCAAAGGTCAGCGCCAGCAAGACCAGGCTGAGCCACTGGCCCCGCAGCGCAGCAGCAGGCGCTGCAGGCACGCCCGCTGGGGCTGCTGCCGCATCGGTACTGGCGCGAGCCGCTGCATGGGGCAAGCTGGCATGCAGCGGCAGCAGCACCAAGAGCTGCACCGCCGCCCAGACCAGGCAAGCCTCGCGCCAGCCCCAGCTGTGCAGCAGCCAGGTGGTGAGCGGCCAGCTCAAGGTACTGGCAAAACCGCCAAACAAGGTGATGCCGACAATGCTGCCGCGCGCGGCCTTGCCATACAGGCGCACCGAGGTGGCAAAGGCCGCCTCGTACAGGCCCGCCCCCATCGCCAGCCCCAGCAACCACCAGACCGCAAACAGCTGGCCCTGGGTCTGCACCTGCGACAGCAGCAGCAAGCCCAGCGCAAACAGCACATTGGTGGCCATCAGAAGCGGCCGCCCGCCCCAGCGGTCAATCAGCCGCCCCGCCACCGGGCCGGTAAGCGCCATCATCAGCAACGCCACGGAGAACGCGGCAAAGATGCGCGATGGCGCTATGCCCAGACTCTCGCCCATCGCGCCGGCCAGGATGGCGGGCAGGTAAAAGGCCGAGCCCCAGGACAGCATCTGCCCCAGGCCCAGCTTGCAGGTGGTCAGCACCTGGCCGGGCGCAAAGGAGTGGGCGGAAAAAAGGGGCATGGTCGGCAACAGCGCATCAAGGCAGCGCGCCATTGTGACGAGGCTTGCCGCAGTGCACAGTCACCCGCGCTACCGGGTAGACGTTTAACGGCTGGGCAAGCTCCGTACCAGGCTGCCGATGATGTGCTGCGCGTAGCGGCTGGAGATGGTGTTGATAAAGCGCGGAAAGTCCAGGTGCGCGCTGTCATCGGCCCGGTCGGAGATGCTGCGCATGGCCGCAAAGGGCAGGCCATGGTCGGCGCAGACCTGGGCGACGGCGGCGCCTTCCATCTCGACGGCCAGCGCCTCCATGCCTGCGGCCTGCAAGCCGCTGCGCAGCACCTGCACTTCGGCGGCGCTGCTGACAAAGCGGTCGCCGCTGACGACCAGGCCCTGGTGCATCTGCGGCGCGGGCAGGCCCAGCTCGGCCGTCCAGGCTGCGGCGCCCCCGGCCAGGCACTGCTGCACGGCCAGGGCCAGCTGCGCGCTCAAGGCGGCGTCGCAGTCAAAGCGCGCGCGGCCATAGCCCGGCACCTCGTAGCGCGGAAAGAGCGGCGAGGCATCCATGTCGTGCTGCGCATAGCTGCTGGCCACGACCACATCGCCCACCTGCACGCCCGCGCCCAGGCCACCGGCCACACCGGTAAACACGATGCCCCGGGCGCCAAAGCGCTCGATCAGGGTGGCAGCCGTGCTGGCCGCCGCCACCTTGCCAATGCCCGACAGCGCCAGCACCACCGCATGGCCGTGCAGCTGGCCGCAGGTATAGCGGCGGCCGGCATGGTCGCTGGTGCGGGCCTCCGCCAGCAGTGCGGCAATGCCGGCCTGCTCCTCGGGAAGGGCACTGAGAATGGCAAGGGTCACGTGGAAATCCCAAAAAACAGCAAAGCGGAGATTGTCGCTGCAATCTCCGCTTTGCCGGGCTGTTTGGCGGCTGGAGCGCTATGGCCAAGCGCCGCCGCCCTGCTCAGGCCTTGGTGGTTTCGTCGCGCAGCTCGCGCCGCAGGATCTTGCCGACCGGGGTCTTGGGCAGGTTGTCGCGGAACTCGATGTACTTGGGCCGCTTGTAGCCGGTCAGGTGCTCGGCGCAATGGGCGCGCAGCTGGGCCTCGGTCACATCGGCCGACTTGCGCACGACCACCAGCTTGATCGCCTCGCCGGTCTTCTCATCGGGCACCCCCACCACCGCGCATTCGGCCACACCGGGGAAGGATGCGGCCACGTCTTCGACCTCATTGGGGTAGACGTTGAAGCCGCTCACCAGCACCATGTCCTTCTTGCGGTCAACGATGCGGAACATGCCATCGGGCTCCATGATGCCAATGTCGCCGGAGCGGAAGAACTGGTCCTCGGTCATGGACTTGGCGGTCTCGTCCGGGCGCTGCCAGTAACCGGCCATCACCTGCGGCCCGCGTATGCAGACCTCGCCGCGCTCGCCCTGTGCCACCGGCTCGCCGGCATCGTCGAGGATGGCCATGTCGGTGCCCGGCATCGGGTAGCCGATGGAGCCCGAGGCCTTCTGGCCGGTGCCGACAAAGTTGCAGCTGGCCACCGGGCTGGTCTCGGACAGGCCATAGCCCTCGACGATGGGCTGGCCAGTGCGCTGCAGCCAGCGCTCGGCCACGGCCGACTGCACGGCCGCGCCGCCGCCCACGACCACGCGCAGGTTCTTCCAGTTCACCTTGTCGAAATCGGGGTGGCTCATCAGGCCATTGAACAAGGTGTTGACCGCTGGCAAGGTGTGGAATTCGTACTTGCCCAGCTCGCCCAGCACCGCCTTCATGTCGCGCGGGTTGGGGATCAGCAGCACCTGGTGGCCCAGGCGCATGGACAGCAGAAAACAGACCGTGAACGCGAAGATATGGTAGAGCGGCAGCGCGCAGACGCACAGCGGCTGCTCGCCTTGCGGAATGGTCTTGAGCGCCGGCCCATACCAGGCCTGCACCTGCATCACATTGGCGCCCAGGTTGCGGTGCAGCAGCACGGCGCCCTTGGCCACGCCGGTGGTACCGCCGGTGTACTGCAGCGCGGCCATGTCGTCAGGCCCGATGTCCACCGGCGAGAACGTGTGGCGCTCGCCCTGGCTGATCGCATCGGGGTAACGGATGCTGCGCTCCAGGGTGAACGGCGCGACCAGCTTCTTGCTGTGGCGCACCACATAGTTGACGATGCTGCCCTTGATCAGGCCCAGGCAATCGCCCATGCTGCAGACGATGATCTGGTCGAGCTGGCGGTGCGCTGCGCAGTTCTGCACGGTGGCGCCAAAGTTCTCCAGCACGATCATCACCTTGGCACCGCTGTCCTTGAGCTGGTGGTCCAGCTCCGAGGCGGTGTAGAGCGGGTTGACGTTGACCACGACCAGCCCGGCGCGCAGCACGGCTGCGACGGCCACCGCGTACTGCGGCACATTGGGCATCATCAGCGCCACGCGGTCGCCCTTGGCCAGCGGCAGGGTCTGCAGGTAGGCAGCCAGCGCCACGCTGTAGTCGTCGAGCTGGCGGTAGCTGAAGCGCGCCCCCATGAAGTGCAGCGCCGTGCGGTCGGCATACTGGATAAAGGCCTGGTTGAGCAGCTGCACCAAGGTCGGAATGCGCTCAGGGTCAATGTCCTCGGGGATCTCGGGTGGGTAAGCGGCCAGCCATGGGCGTTCGGTCATGCACAAGTCTCCTGTCGGTCATACAGCGGGTGCCGGCGCCCTGTGCGCACGGCCCGCTGCTGAGCCATGTTGTTCGATCTCGCCCTATTGTGCAAATTCTGCGCCCATTCCAAGTCTGGATATACCCGTAAAAAAGCAAAAAAAAGCCATGACCGGGGTCATGGCGGTTGCTGAGCGAGGGACGAGATCAGCGCTTGGCGGCTGCGGCCCCTGCAGGTGCCGCCCCTGCCGGCGCAACCACCGAAGCTGCTTTCTCTTCGGCGGCCTGGGGGTTGGGCTTTTCCTTGCCAAACAGCACATCGGAGTCGTCCTGCTTGGTCTCGTAGTAGGGCTGCTGGTCGATCTCGTAGGGGAACGGCGGCACGGTCAGCACGCCGTTGAAGTAACCGGTGCTCTCACGCATGGAACGCGCCAGGTCCTGGGCCCAGTGGTCCAGCGAACGGCCGGCGGCCAAAAAGTCGACACTGCTGCGGATCGGCGGGCGCACCAGGCGCTGGTCCACCAGCACCTGCGCTTCGACATAGCCGCCATTGCTGGTGGTGAACTGGTAGGACACATAGGCCACCGGGCGCGCAAAGTAGACACCGGCCGCCTCCAGCCGGCCCGCCATGGCCGCATCGTTCTGGGCCAGCCAGTCGCTGCTGTTGGCGGTGCGCTTGATGCGCAGGCAGTCCACGCGGCCAATGTTCAGGCCCTGGGTGCGCTCGACCAGCACGCCCTTTTGCTTGGGGCAGTCCTGGGTCCAGACGGTGTTCTTGTTGTTCAGGTCATCGACGCTGGAGCGCAGCGACATCACGCCCACCAGTTCGCCCAGCTTGGTGCGCATCTGCCAGAGCTTGGCCTGCAGCGGCTTGTCCTTGGCCAGGTCTTCGGGCAGCACATCGAGCACCTCGCTGTCCGTGCCCCAGTAGGTCCAGCGCAGGTCGGTGTTCTGGTCCATCGACACCAGGGTGCGGCCCACCGGCTCCACATTCGACGGCAGCGGCGCGCAGGCGCTCAGCACCACGGCTGCGGCAGCGCACCCCAGCCAGGACAGAGAACGGGCAGCGGAAAAAGACATAAGGCGGATCCTGAAAACAGTAGCGGCGGCCAACAGACAGTGCGTGGCCTGTGCCACACCGCCAAGCCCTGCATCATAGCAAGGCCCTTGCGGATTCTGTTCTAGGCCGTTGCGGATTCTGTCCGAGGCCGCCGGGCTGAATCAGGAGACTTTGGCCGCGAGTGTATCCAAATGCATCACTTGCTCTGGCAACTGGCCGGCAGATACTGTTGCGCCGCACCATCAGCGCTGCAATGCCAGATCACCTTGCCGCCCTCGCCCTGCATGGGCTGCATCTGCAACTGGCCATGGAGGGTCAGCGCAGTCAGCGACATATCGTCGCTGTCATACATCAGCCGGCCTTCCTGCTCCGGCGACACACCCGCATCGGCCAGTGAATCCGGCACTTCTTCATAGGTCTGGTAGTAGCGCGACAGCGCCTGGCGCACCGGCTCGGCCTGGGTCCATTCCTTCTCGAAGGCCTCCTTGCCCTTTTGCGACTGCATGCCCTGCATCAGCATCTGGCTGAAGGCACCGCCCCCGGCTCCGCCCTTGAGCGCCGGGATCGCGACGGCGGCCGCGATACCGATGATCGCGATCACCATCAGCAAGCCCACGGCCCCGCCACCGGCCCGGCCGCCATAGGGCACAAACAGCGCAAACAAGTAAGAGAAGGGGTTGCGGCCCGGCATCTTGATGCCGGGGCTGATCATGCGCGCCACGCGCTTGGTCAGCCAGGGATAGCCGCCCAGCAGCTCATGCAGATCGGGGAAGAAGCCCCGGTTCGTCATGGTCTGGCGCGCATACTGCACCAGGTTGATGGTCTTCCACTTCTGCGCGCCAGCGGCCAGCACCGACAGCGCGCGGCCGGCCGATTCCGAGCCTTCGCAGCAGGCGCGGCCATGCAGGTCACAGGTGTATTCCTGGGCGCGCGCATAGGCCGCGCCAATCAGCGGCAGCCACAGCACCGGCATGCGCCAGAAATGGCCGGTCAAATGGCCTTGCTTGATATGGCCCAGCTCATGGCCAAAGTAGAAGTTGATGCCATCGGGCAGCGCGCGCATCGCATCCACCGTGTCGCTCAGCACAATGACGAAGTTGCGGCCCAGAAAGCGGGTGGCAAAGGCATTCATCAGGCCATCGCCTTGCAGCAAATAGGCCTCGGGCGGGTCCACCAGCTCCAGCTTCTTGCAGCACTGCAGGTACTGCAGGTAGAGCTCGGGGAACTGCTCGTCCGACAGCCGCACGGCGGTGCCACGCAGCCAGGCAATCAAGGCGGATTGGGCAAAGAGATAAAAAATGAAACCGATAAGCAGGTAGATCAGCACCGTGCCCAGGGTCAGCAACAAGATCAGCAACCATGCCAGCAGACCCAGAACCAGGGTGATGGCGCCCAGTGTCCGCTCACGCGGATACACCCACTCCTTCATATGTATCTCCTCTGTAAAGAGCGCGTATCATGCCCGAGACACGCGCGCTTTATAGAGGAAATTTATAAGATGTTGCAAAGCAGCAACTACCGCGTTCTGTTGCTTACATGCGGCTTACTTCGCGCAAGGTGACCAGCTCTTCGGCCATCGTCGGATGGATGCCAATCGTCTGGTCAAACAGCGCCTTGGTGGCACCAGCCTTGATCGCCACCGCAAAGCCCTGGGTGATCTCGGCCGCATCGGCGCCCACCACATGCAGGCCCAGCACCTTGTCGCTGGCGTCATCCACGACCAGCTTGACCAGGCAGCGCTCGCTGCGGCCCGACAGGGTGTGGCGCAGCGGTTTGAAATCGCTGCGGTAGATGCGCACGGCCCCATGGCGCTCGCGGGCCTGGGCCTCGGTCAGGCCCACGGTGCCGATCTGTGGATGGGTGAACACCGCCGTCGGGATATTGTCGTAGTCCATCACGCGCGCGGGCTTGCCCGCCTCGGGTCCCCAAATATGGTCCACCCAGGCCATCGCTTCGGCCAGCGCCACTGGCGTCAGCTCCATGCGCCCCACCACATCGCCCAGTGCATGCACGCTGGGCTGGGCAGTGGCCAACTGCGCATCGACGACGATGGCGCCGCTCTTGTCCAGCGCAATGCCCAGCGCCTCCAGCCCCAGGCCGGCCACATTGGCCTTGCGGCCGGTGGCATACAGCACCTGGTCGGCCTTCAGCTGTGACCCATCGGCCAAGGTCAATGTGCGCTCGCCGCTGGCCGCATCGCAGCTGATCTCTTTCACTTCGGTCTTCAGGCGCAGGTCCACGCCGCTCTTGCGGATCTCTTCGGCGACAAAGCTGCGCACCTCGTCGTCAAAGCCGCGCAGGATCTGGTCACCCCGGTGCAGCAGGCTCACCTGCACGCCCAGGCCATGGAAGATGCTGGCCATCTCGCAGCCGATATAGCCGCCTCCCACCACCACCAGGCGGCGCGGCAGCTCGGCCAGGTCAAACATCTCGTCGGAGACGATCACATGCGCGCTGCCCGGCAGATCGGGGCGCACCGGCGTGCCACCGGTGGCGATCAGGATATGGGCCGCAGTCAAGGTGCGCACATCGGCGCCATCGGCAGAGACCACCACGGTGTGGGCATCGGCGAGCCGCCCTTGGCCGGCAATGCGCTCCACATTCGCGTTGCGCATCAGGCCCTCGTAGATGCCATTGAGCCGGGAGATCTCCTGCGCGCGCGCCGCTTTGAGTGCCTGCCAGTCCAGCGCAATCGCCTCGGGCATTTGCCAGCCGTAACCGCGCGCCTCTGCAAAGGCTTCGGCATAGCCGGCGGCATAGCTGTAGAGCTTTTTAGGGATGCAGCCCACATTGACGCAGGTACCGCCCATGGCCTTGGACTCCACCACCGCCACCTTGGCGCCCCGTGCTGCCGCCATGCGTGCGGCCCGCACGCCGCCCGATCCGCCGCCAATCACCACCAGATCCAGATCCCAGGAATGGCTTGTCTGCATGCTTTGCGCTCCTTTGTTTGCTATGCAAGGCATTGTGCAAAAACACCGGGCGCAGTGCGCGTGTGCGGTTATCGCCGCATCGCGTAGGCCAAAAGCAAAAGCCTGCAATGCGGGTGCGATTGCAGGCTTTGGAGGCCAGCGCCCAAAGGCACTGGCAGGGCGGGCAGATTTACTTGACCAGCTGGGCCAGGTCGCCGGCGCTGTACTTCTTGGCCATTTGCTCCAGGCTGTAGCCCTTGATCTTGCCGCCCTGGCCTTCGCAGCCGAACTCGATATAGCGGGCCTTGCAGACTTGCTTGGCGGCTTCACGGGCGGGCTTGAGCCATTCGCGGGCGTCGAACTTGTCGGGGTTCTCGGCCAGGAACTTGCGCACTGCGCCGGTCATCGCCAGACGAATGTCGGTGTCGATGTTGATCTTGCGCACGCCGTACTTGATGGCTTCCTGGATCTCTTCCACAGGCACGCCGTAGGTTTCCTTCATCTTGCCGCCGTACTGGTTGATGATGGCCAACAAATCCTGGGGCACGGACGAGGAGCCATGCATCACCAAGTGGGTGTTGGGGATGCGGGCATGGATTTCCTTGACGCGCGAGATCGCCAGGATGTCGCCCGTGGGCTTGCGGCTGAACTTGTAGGCGCCGTGGCTGGTGCCGATGGCGATCGCCAGTGCGTCCAGCTGCGTGGCCTTGACGAACACGGCCGCCTCTTCGGGGTCGGTCAGCATCTGGCTGTGGTCCAGCTTGCCTTCGGCGCCAATGCCGTCTTCTTCGCCGGCTTCACCGGTTTCCAGGTTGCCCAGGCAGCCCAGTTCGCCTTCGACGGTGGCACCGATCTGGTGGGCCATCGCGACGACCTTCTGGGTCACATCGACGTTGTAGTCGAAGGACGAAGGGGTCTTGCCGTCGCTCATCAGCGAGCCGTCCATCATCACCGAGCCAAAGCCCAGGTTCAGCGCGCCCTGGCAGATCTCGGGTGTGGTGCCGTGGTCCTGGTGCATCACCAGCGGGATGTGGGGGTACATCTCGGCAGCGGCCTGGATCAGGTGCTTGATGAAGGGCTCACCGGCGTACTTGCGCGCGCCAGCGCTGGCCTGCAGGATCACGGGCGCGCCGACTTCGTCTGCCGCCGCCATCACGGCCTGGACTTGTTCCAGGTTGTTGACGTTAAAGGCAGGGATGCCGTAGCCATTTTCGGCGGCATGGTCGAGCATTTCGCGCATCGAGATCAAAGGCATGGTGGTCGGGTCCGTTCTAATGCAAAGAAAGAGTGCTGCAGCAATGCTGCAACACCCTGGATTCATATTTGCGGCATGGTAACCGCTTGGTAACTGCCTATTTTAGCAAGCTCAGGCCATCTGGGCGAGAGGCATACTGAGGCGGTAGCAAGTGGTATAGGGTGCGAGCGCCTGCGGCTGCTCGAAAGCGCCCCCGTGCAAAGCCATGATGCGCTGCACAATCTGGTGGCCCAGCTGCAGGCTGTCCACCGGCTCGGGTGCTGCCTTCTCCTGCAGGCGGCCGCCATCGTCACAGACCTGCAGCCAGCACTGGCCGCCATCGCTGCCGCCCTGCACCTCGATTTGCGTGCCCTCGGGGGTGTGGCGCAGCGCGTTCTCGACCAGATTACGCACGGCCACCTCCAGCAGCACAGCGTGGCCTTTCACCCACAGTTGCTCGGGCATCTCCACCGCCACACTGCCCCCGCGCCGCCAGGCCGCCTGGGCGTATTCGGCCCCCACCGTGCGCGCCAGCTGCGCCAGATCGACCGGCGCGGCCTGCTGGGTCAGCGCCACACGGCTGCTGCGGGCCAAGGCCAGAATCTGGTTGAGCACATGGCCGGCGCGCAGCGCATCGGCATGCAGGCGCTGCACCGCCTGGGCCTGCTGGGCGGGGTCCAGCCCGCCTTGCAGCGACTGCGCATGCAGGCTGATCGAGGCCAGCGGCGTGCGCAGCTCATGCGCCACTTGGTTGGCCAAGGTGCGCTCGCGCTCCATTGCCTCGTCATTGCGGTCCAGCAGGCGGTTGAACGCCAGGGTCACCGCCCGGAACTCCTGCCAGTTATGGCCGGTGGACAGGCGCTGGCCCTGCTCGGGCTCGAGCTGCTCGACATCGCGCGAGAGCTGGGTCAGAGGCTTGAGGCCGGCGCGTATCGTCAGCCCCAGCACCAGGGTGACCACCGGCAAAAGCCACAGCCCGGGCAGAATCATCTGCCCGGCAATGTCATCGGCCAGGTCATCGCGCTCTTGCAGGTTGACCAGCACGGCCACCTTGCGCGTGTGCTCGGTGTTCCACTGCGTGAAGGTGCGCCAGACCTCGTGCTTGGGACCCAGCTGGGCATCAAAGAAGCCACTGCGCCCATCGGCAAAATGCAGGCGCGGCGCGCTGCCGACATTGAGCACCAGATCGCCCTCGGCGCTCCAGACCTGCAGGCTCATCGACTGCTGGTAGTCATGCGCATGCAGGCCCGGCAGCGGCACGCGCTCGGTCGGCAGGCCCGGCGGGGTCTGCGCGTTGGAGGGGATATTGAGCACCAGCGCAGCGACGCCGGCCAGGTGCCCGTCGGTCAGCTCATCGGCCTCTTCAATGCCAGTCTGGTAGGCCCAGTAGACAAAACTGGCCCAGACGATGACCAGCGCCGCCAGAATCCAGACCAGCAGCCGGGTACGCAGCTGGGGCAGGCGCTGGGGCTTGGCCGCCAGGTTCACGAGGCCTGGTCCTGGGGCATGAAGTAGCCCACACCGCGCATGGTCAGGATGTAGTCGGCGCCGAGCTTTTTGCGCAGGTGGTGGATATGCACCTCCACCGCATTGCTCTCGACCGAGGCATCAAAGCTGTAGAGCTTTTCCTCCAACTGCTGGCGCGACAGCACCCGGCCATGGGCCTGCAGCAGGATCAGCAAGATGGTGTAGGCCCGGGGCGAGAGCTCGACGCCTTCGCCCCCCAGGCGCACCTGGTGCAAGGCCGGGTCCAGCACCAGATCGCGGTAGTGGATCAGCGGATTGGCGCGGCCCGCCGCGCGGCGCAGCAGCGCACGCAGCCGGGCCTGCAGCTCTTCGGCATCAAAGGGCTTGGAGAGGTAGTCATCGGCGCCCAGGTCCAGGTTTTCGATGCGGTCATGCACGCCGTCGCGGGCGGTCAGCACGATGACCGGCGTGGCCGGATCAGGCAGGCTCTTGCGCAGGCCCGTGGGCGGCGGCGCATTGCGCAGCTGCTGCAACAGGCGCGAGCCATCGCCATCGGGCAGGCCCAGGTCCAGCAGCACCACGTCAAAGCCCTCGGCCGTCAGCGCGCGCCAGGCCTCGGCCAGGCTGGGGCACCAGTCCACCGCATGGCCGCGCTGCTGCAGATTGGCCTTGAGGCCCTCTGCAATGCCGGCATCGTCTTCCACCATCAGTATGCGCATGGCTGGCATTGTGCATGACTTGCGTCATTGCGCCTATGGCCTGGGCCCTGCACCTGGGACATTAAGAAAGCCTTAAGCCTGCCGCCGCAGCATCGCCAGATGCCTTCCTGCCCCCCTGCCTCGTTCGCCGATACACGCGCACCCTTGTACAACCGCCGCTGGCTGCTGGCCACGGTGCTCAGTTTTGTGCTGATCGCGCTGTGGGATGCCGGGGGCCAGGACCTGGCGCTGGCCCAGCTCTGGGGCACGGCCCAGGGTTTTGCACTGCGCGATGACCATTTTCTGGTCACCTATATGCACCAGGGCATGCGCAACCTCGGCTGGGTGGTCGTGCTGGCCTTGAGCCTGGGGGTCTGGCTGCCCTTTGGCGTGCTGCGCCAGCTGCCCACGGCCCGCAGGGTGCAGCTGCTCGTCAGCATTCTGGCGTCTCTCGCGGTGGTGGCCATCCTCAAGCGCAGCAGCGCCACCAGCTGCCCCTGGGATCTGTCGGTCTTTGGCGGCGTGGCCGAGTATGTATCGCACTGGCGCTGGGGCCTGCATGATGGTGGCGCGGGCCATTGCTTTCCCGCTGGCCATGCGGCAGCGGGCTTTTCCTTTGTCGGCGGCTATTTTGCGCTGGCGCGTGACACACCGCGCGCCGCGCGCTGGTGGCTGGCGGTGGCGCTGGTGATGGGCCTGTTGCTGGGCCTGGGCCAGCAGATGCGCGGCGCCCACTACATGAGCCACACCTTGTGGACCGCCTGGCTGTGCTGGACGGCTGGCTTGGCTATTGACATGGGCATGGCGCGCCGCCGCAGCCAAGCTGCGGATTAAAGGCTTGCTGATTTAGCCGACCAGCCTCCAGTGGTTGTCAAACATCAGCCCGGTCACCGTATCCAGTGCAGTCACCGCCTGGTCGCTGCTGCGGCTGGTCCGTTCGGCCACCCCGTGGCCGCCGCCAGCCCATAGCCGCGCGCCATCGCGGGCCACCGGGCAGACATCACCCTGGGGGCTGCTGCCCAGGTAGCGCGCCTGGGCGTCAAACCAGGCCATGCAGTCGGACTTGGGGCAGCTGACCACAAAACCGCCTTGCGCCAGCGGCGCGCATTCCACACTGCCGCCATAACCGGCCAGCGGTGGCTGGTCCTGCGCCAGCTGCAGGCGCTGGCCATCCCAGACGGCGAAGATGGGCGCGCTGTCGCGCCGTGCATCGTCATGCTCGGCCTGCAGTGCAATGCCCAGGCGCTGGCGCGCGGCATCCCAGGCCAGGTGGCGGATCGACAGGCGCGGGTCGGGCAGCTTCCACTGGCCCAGCAGTCGCCCATCAGCCGGGTGCAGCGCGACCAGGGATGGGTCCATGCTGTCCAGCCATTTCTTGCTGCGGCCGGTCTCGCTTTGCGTGGGGATGCCGCCATTGGCGACGACCAAGGTCCCGGCCGGCAGGCTGCCCAGCGCAGCGGGCAGCACCAGCAGCTCATGCGGGTCCATGCCATGGCTGCGCCATTCGGCCAGTTTCTCCAGGCTCGTGGCATCGCGCAGGCCTATGCAGCCCTGGCTGTCTTCCAGATCGGTTTCGGTGGTGAACAGCATCCCGCTGGCGCCTGCGCCCGCCTGGGCCTGCCAGGCCCGTGCCGTCGCGGCGCCCGCCAGCGCCACATGGCCGTTAAAGCAGCGGTCCTCCTGCATCCAGGCCCATTGCACGGCACCCGTTTGGGGCTGCCAGCGCAGCAGCCAATCCCCGGGCCGGCGCGCGGCAAAGACCAGTTGGCCGCCAGGCAGCGTTTGCACACCATGGCCACGGGTGGGCAGCTCGGTACGCGCTGCAATGCGCCAGGCATGGCCGCCGCCGCTTTGCGGCACGACCTCCAGCACCCCTGCCCAGTCCTGCGCCATCGCGCTGGGGCCATCGCGCCAGACCGCTGCCAGCCGGGTGACGCCCGGCGTGCTGCCCGCGTCCTTGGCAAAAGACAGTTCGGCCAGGCCCAGCGCGCCCATGGCCGATGCACCCAGCCCACGCAGCAGCGCGCGCCGGGGCAGGGATGTGGACAACAGTGCGGTGTCGGTCATGGCTGGTCGCTCAGTCACCATCGCTGTCGCTAAAGCCCAGTGGAATATCGAGCGCCGGCGCCACCTCGGCCTGGTACAGCGCCGTGATGCCCTTGAGCTTGGTAGCGAGCGCCAGAATCTCGCTGTTGGCCTGTGCACCCTCCTTGGCAGGCAGCTTGCCAGGGGCCGGCATCGCGGCATCTACCACGCCAATCGCATCGCGCCAGCGCTGGGCCAGGGCGATATGGCCCTTGCTGAGCAGCAGTGCCTCAATCGAGATCAGGTCCTTGCCAGGCACGGGCGGCTGCTGGCGCTGCGCCGGGGTCAGCAAAGCCTGGGCATGCAGGGCCTGCCACTGGGTCTGCCACTCGCGCCAGTTGTCGGCCATCGCAATGCGGGCAAAGGCGGGCGCCTTGCCGCCGCCGCCCACCACCTTGATCGGCTTTTCCATCTGCGCCCAGCGCAGGCGCTCCAGCCCGCCCAGCCACTGGTTGACCCATTCCTCGATCGCCGCGCCGGTCTCCTTGGCGCCGGGGCTGGCCACATCCTCGGGCTCGCTCTCCGAGCCCTCGACGCTCCAGGTCTTGCTGCGCAGGGGCTCCAGCGCCGCTTGCAGGCTTTGGGCCTCGGCGCTGATCGCTTTGGCCACCTGCACTGCAAACGCACACTCGGGGCTGGCTGGCTGCAGGCCCTGGCTCAGCAGCCAGTCCAGCGCGCCAAAGCCCTTGGCGGGCGTGCCCACCAGCTCCATGTCGGCAGCGCTCTGCGGGCCTTTTTTGACGGCGCGGGTAATCAGCGCCGTGCGGATCGGCGTGAAATCAATCTGCCGCAGCGAGCGGCGCTCCACCAAGGGCCCCACGCTGGGCGTGGACAGCTGCAGCCAGGCGGTATGGCTGCGCTGCCACTGGCCGCGCAGCTCCGCCGCCGCTGTTGTGGCGGCAGCGGCCGGCCCGGCGCAGAAGCTGGCGAGCGCCTGGTCCTGCGCATTGGCGGCCTGGGTAAACGCCGCTGCACGGGCTGGCAGGTGCTGGCCATACAGGCTTTGCAGCGCCTGGGCGGCCGTGTAGTACGGCATGGGGGTGTCGGCAGCCTGCGCCAACGGGGCAGCGCCGCCCATGGCGGCCAGGGCAACCAGAGCGCAAGCCCTGCCCCAGGATTGCGCGGCCTGGACGGGCCCGGTTTTCAAACCAACTTGCGTCATAGCGACTCCACAAACTTGACCAAGGCCTCGCGCTCGGCGGCATCCATGTTCAGCACCTGCTGCTTGGCCTGCTCGGCCTCACCGCCATGCCAGAGGATCGCTTCGAGCACGCCCCGCGCACGGCCATCGTGCAGCAGGCGCTGGTGGCCGTTCACATCCTGGATCAGGCCAATGCCCCACAGCGGCGGCGTGCGCCACTGCTGGCCGTTGGCCAGAAAGTCCGGCCGGCCATCGGCCAGCGCCGGGCCCATGTCATGCAGCAGCAGATCGGTATAGGGCCAGATCTTCTGGCCGGCAATGTTCTTGGCCGTCAGCCGGGGGAAGGGGCCGGGGCCGGTCACATAGCTGGGCTTGTGGCAGACGGCGCACTGCGCCTGGGCAAACAGGCGCTGGCCCAGCTTGACGGCCGAGTCATTGACGTTGCGGCGTGCCGCAGGCGCCAGCGTGGCCTGGTAGAAGATCACATCGTCGAGCGTCTTGTCATCGATCTCGGGCGCATCGGCGCGCGCCTGGGCCGCCGTGCGGCCGGCGCTGGACTTGTCCAGACCGCCGCCATGCGGTGCGGCCAAGCAGTCCTTTTGCGCCGGGGTGCAGTTCTCGTTCGGGAAAATGCGCGAGGTGATGCCCATGTCGCCCGAGAAGGCGTTGGCCGTCTGGTGCGCCACGCTGGGCGAGTTGGCCTTCCAGCCAAAGCGGCCAATCGCCTCGCGCTGGCCATAGGCATCCCAGACGCGGTTGACCTGGCCCTTGATGGGGCCGGCCAGCGCCGCCTGCTCCCGCACATTGGCGAGGATGTCGGCCTCGGCAATCGCCTCGATCAGGCCCACACCCACCACCTGGGGCGCAATGCGCGGGCCCAGCATCACATCCTTGGCCATCGGGCCGTAGCCCAGGTCGGTCAGCTCGTAGCGGGGTTGGATCAATTCGTAGGGCGTGCCATCGGCAAAGCGGCCCTGGATGGGTGAGCCATGGATGCGCACAATGCCCTCGGGCTTGACGCCCTGCACGGCCGCATTGTTGAACTGGTCGCCATAGGTCGGCTCGGGCACCACGCCCGCATGCGGGTCGGCCTTGCCGGGCACCGACAGGCGGATCAGCAGCGCCACCGTGGGGTCGGGATCAGGGCCCAGCGTGCGGTGGAACTCTGGCGGCTCACCGCGCCCATCCATGATGTGGCAACCGCCGCAGCTGCGCGCAATGAAATGCGGGCCCAGGCCATCGCGCGCCCGGGTCGAGGCCGGTGCCTCCACCCAGTTGCGCTTGAAAAAGGAGTTGCCGATGACAAAGCGCGTGCGCTCTTCATCGGCCAGAGAGGCAAAAGGAAACGAGAACGCGTTCTTGCCGGTGGCAAACACCGTGGTGTCGCCGCCGGTCATCTCGCTGGGGTCTTGCGCGGGCGCCGCTTCGGCGGGCTTTGCAGGCGCGCTGGTCTGCGCCACGCTCGCCTCAGGGCGCAGCGCCACCGCCAGGGCGGTGGCCGCGCACAGACCCGCTGCTGCCCATGCCAGCCGCTGCACGCGGCCACCGGGCTTCTTGTCATTCATCTTCACAGACATAGTGCAGCAACGGTCCTTCGTCAGGGCTGGACCAGGGTCAGCTTGGTGATGCCGATGGCATTGGCCGCCTGCACCAGCAGCTTGGACTGCTCGGTGGCGCTGTCCACCGCCGCCTGGATGCGCTTGCGGCCGGGGGCGTCGGCGCCGCCAATGATTTCGCGGTCAAACGGTGCCTGGATGCCTTCGGTCGCCTTGACCGTGCTGTCGATCTGCGCGCTGGTCTTGCCCGACAGCTCGGCATTCTTGGCCGCCACCAGGTCGGCCAGCGAGGCCACCTTCAAGGTCGTGCCATCGCGGCGCTTGTACTGGCCCAGCCAGACGTTCTGGATGCCGGTGGCATTGGCGACCATGTCGCGGTGGGTGTTGTCGGAGAAGCAGGAATGCTCGTCTTCCTGGTCCTGCGAGTTCAGCGGCACTTCCATGCGCTCGCCGGCCAGCTCGCCGCGCGAGAGCGAACCCAGGCCGACGATGATCTTGCGCACCGATTCCACACCGCCCTTGTCGAACTGGGCGCGGTAGTTCTTCTGGCCGGGTGCCCAGGCCTTGCTGACGCCCGCCAGGTCGTCGATCAACAACTCGGTCACCACCTTCAGGTAGAGGCGGCGGCGGTCGGCATGGGCGCGCTTGCCGTCCACATAGTCTTCAAACGAACGGTCACCCGGGCCGGTTTCGGACAGGTCCTGGCCCCAGAGCAGAAACTCGATCGCATGCCAGCCGGTGGCAATGTTTTCCTCGCCACCGCGCTCATTTTGCTTGGCCAGGTTGGCCTTGGTGATCTTGAACTTGGGGTCGTTGATGAAGCCGGCGTTGGGCTTGCCCTCAACATAGTCGACATAGGACTCGTCCATCGGCCAGGCGTTGATCTGGCCTTCGGGGCCGTTTTCATCGTCGATCGGGCCGCCGTAGAAGCGGAAGGCTTCCGTCTGGCCGTAGAACTCACGCGCGTCGATCCAGCTTTTGCGCGCCGCTTCCAGTGTGTCTTTGGAGGGGGCGGCGAGCAAGGAGGCAATGGCCTTTTGCATGTCGCGTGCCGATGCGAGGCTGTCGCTGTAGTTGGCATAGACCAATTCGCTGTAGCCCGTGGCTACCGCACGGGCGTCCAGCTTGCTGGCCTTGGCGGCCGCCGTCTGTGCAAACGCCGGTGCAGACACCCCCGCGACTGCGCCCAAACCCAGGCCCAAGGCCAACCCCAACACCGAACGGCGTACTAGTCGTTGCGACATAGATTCCCTCTTCCAAAAAAACAGGCAGGCACAGCGGCGCTGTGCTGCTCAACAACAAGGGCTTGGCTGGGCTGCTATGTGCGTGCGTGTTGTGAATTCTTATCGCAGCAGCTTGGCTAGGTGATCGAAGGCCAGGCTGGTGAACCACCGGTTTGCCCCTGTCTCCGGGGGGCAAAAAAGCCTGGCTTCGAATAGATTCAGCGCAGTCCTTTGATCCACACGGACGTGCGGGCAGGCTCGCTGAAGCGCCATAGTATCGCCGCAGTCACAAATCCGCACAAAATTGGACGGATCTACAGAGGCTGGCTGCCGTGCGGTGGCGCCGCACAAAAAGGCCAAAAAGCAGGCGCAAAAAAGGGGCGCCAGCCAGCGCCCCTGTGTCTGTCAATAACCGCGCAGGTTTAAATCACGCGGCTGATCTTCATCATATTGGTGCCGCCGGGCGAGCCCATCGGTTCGCCGCAGGTGATCGCATAAATATCGCCGCTTTGCACGATATCGCGGGCCTTCAGGTGCACCTCGGCCTGGGCCAGTGCGGTGTCGCGGTCGGCGCTGGTGTCCATCAGCAAGGGGCGCACATTGCGGTACAGCGCCATCTTGCGCTGGGTGGCCACCTTGGGGGTCAGCGCGTAGATGGGGATCTGGGTGCGGTGGCGGCTCATCCACAACGCAGTCGAGCCGCTGTCCGTCATCGCAACCAGGGCCTTGGCGCCCAGGTGGGTGGCGGTAAACAAGGCGCCCAGCGCAATGCTCTGGTCGATGCGCTGGAAGGTCTTGCCGACAAAGTCGGTGTCCACATCCCAGTCGGCCGAGGCCTCAGCCTGCGCGCAGATATCGACCATCTCCAGCACGGTCTCGAGCGGGAACTTGCCAGCGGCGGTCTCGGCGCTCAGCATCACCGCATCGGTGCCGTCGAGCACCGCATTGGCCACGTCGCTCACCTCGGCGCGGGTGGGCACCGGGTTGGTGATCATGCTCTCCATCATCTGCGTGGCAGTGATGACGACCTTGTCCATCTCGCGCGCCATGCGGATCATCTTCTTTTGCAGCGCCGGCACGGCCGCATGGCCCACTTCGACAGCCAGGTCACCGCGCGCGACCATGATGCCGTCGGACACGCGCAGGATGTCTTCGAGGTGCGGAATGGCTTCGGCACGCTCGATCTTGGCGATCAGGCCCGGGCGGTGGCGGTACTCGGCCGCGGCCACCATGCACAGCTGGCGCGCCATTTCCATGTCGGTGGCGGTCTTGGGAAAGCTGACGGCCACATAGTCGGCCTGGAAGCTCATCGCGGTCTTGATGTCTTCCATGTCCTTGGCCGTGAGCGCCGGCGCGGTGAGGCCGCCGCCCTTTTTGTTGATGCCCTTGTTGTTGGACAGCTCGCCCCCCAACTTGACCGTGGTGTGCACGGCATCACCCCGCACCGCGTCCACCGTCAGCACGATCAGGCCGTCGTTGAGCAGCAGCACATCGCCGGGCTTCACATCGCGCGGCAGCTCCTTGTAGTCCAGGCCCACGCCCTGCAGGTCACCGGGCTCCTGGCGCGAGGCATCGAGCACAAACCGGGCACCGGGCTCGAGCATCACCTTGCCTTCGGCAAACTTGCCGACGCGGATCTTGGGGCCTTGCAGGTCAGCCATGATCGCCACCTCGCGGCCGGCGCGCTGCGCAGCCTCACGCACCATGCGGGCGCGGTCCACATGGTCCTGCGCCTTGCCGTGGCTGAAGTTCAGCCGCACCACGTTGACCCCCGCGCGGATCATCTCTTCGAGCAGCGCCGGCTCGCTGGAGGCCGGCCCCAGCGTGGCAACAATCTTGGTGGCGCGGCGGATCTTGGGCGAAATCATGGGCAGGTCCCCTGTGTCTTTGTCTCAAAAGTGGGGCCGGCTCCGTCACCAGATGCCGACCCGATGTAATTCAGTTCCATTCTGACACGAGAAACGTGCACAGGGAGTTACATCGCGGTTTCATTCGATGTGCGTTTGCACAATTGCGTAGCCCCAAAAAAAACACCTGCGCGGCACGGGGGCCGGGCAGGTGTACTGTCAGGAGGCAGTCGCTGGTATCAGGCCAGATCGGCAGGCCGGGCCGCGCCATCGCGCATCAGCGCCTCGATCTCGTCGGCCTTCACCGGCACACCGCGCGTGAGCAGCTCGCAGCCGTCGTCGGTGATCAGCGCGTCGTCCTCGATGCGGATGCCGATGTTGTGGAAGGCCTCGGGCACGCCGTCGGCCGGGCGCACATAGATGCCCGGCTCGATGGTCGTCAGCATGCCGGGGCGCAGGATGCGGCTGGGGCGGTTGAGGATCAGCTCGCCCGAGAGCGGATCGCGCCGCTCACTGGTGTGGCCAAGCTCGCTGGGCTCGATGTAGCTGCCGCAGTCATGCACATCCATGCCCATCCAATGGCCGGTGCGGTGCATGTAGAACTGGAAGTAGCTGCGGTTGTCGATGACATCCTGCACGCCGCCGACCTTGTTCTTGTCGAGCAGGCCCAGATCGAGCATGCCCTGGGCCAGCACGGCGACGGTGGCGTCATGCATGTCGTTGAAGCGCTTGCCGGGCCGGGCCAGCGCAATGGCCGCATCCTGGCTGGCCAGCACCAGGTCGTACAGATCGCGCTGCGGGCCGGTGAACTTTCCATTGGCCGGGAAGGTGCGGGTGATGTCGCTGGCATAGCCATCGAGCTCGCAACCGGCATCGATCAGCACCAGCTCGCCGCTGCGGATGGGCGCGGCATCGGCGCGGTAGTGCAGCACACAGGCATTGGCACCGGCGGCGACGATCGAGCCATAGGCGGGGTACTGCGAGCCGTACTCGCGGAAGGCCTGCAGCAGCTCGGCATCCAGGTGGTATTCGCGCACATCCTGGCCGGCGCGAATCATGCGGGCCGAGCGCTGCATCGCCAGGATGTGGGCGCGGGCGCTGATGTCCCCTGCGCGGCGCAGGATCGGCACCTCATGCGCATCCTTGAACAAGCGCATCTCGTCGAGCACGGCACACAGATCGCGCTGCTGCTCGGGCACCAGCGCGCCATAGCGGGTGCGGGCGCGCACGCCGTTGAGCCATTGGGCCACCGTGCCCTCGAGCCCCTGGTGGATCGCAAACGGGTACCAGACCACGCTGCGGTTCTCCAGCATCTTGGGCATGCGGGCGGCCTGCTCGGCCACCGAATAGGCTTCGCTCACGCCCAAGGCCGCCACGGCGGCCTCGGGCCCCAGGCGGTAGCCGTCCCAGATCTCGCGCGCCAGGTCCTTAGGCGCGCAGAACAAGGTGGTCTTGCCATCGGCGCTGATCACCAGGCTGGCGTTGGGCTCGGTGAAGCCGGTCAGGTAGTAGAAATAGCTGTCGTGGCGGTACAGAAAGTCGCTGTCGCGGTTGCGCGGGTGCTCGGGCGCGGTGGGGATGATGGCGATCCCGCCCTCGCCCAACTGGCGCGCAACCTGGGCGCGGCGCTCGGCATAGACGGACTGTGCGGGAATGGCTGGGGTGGGGGCGGGTGCTTGCATGCTGCTATCGTACTGCAGAGCTTTACCACTGCGCCTGAGGTTGCATCTGCGTGACAAGCCCTTGAGATCGTTTTTATGATTTAAGAGAGTTGGCACATAATGCCGCATGCCCCACCGCTGGAAACCCAACGTCACCGTGGCCGCCGTCATTGAGCGCGATGGCCGATTTTTGCTGGTAGAGGAAGACACCTCGGACGGCATCCGCCTGAACAATCCGGCAGGCCATCTGGACCCTGGCGAATCCCCTATCCAGGCCTGTGTGCGCGAAGTGCTCGAGGAGACGGCCTTTGACTTCAAGCCCTCGGCCCTGCTGGGCATCTACATGAACCGCTTTGTGCGCAGCAAAAGCGGCGCCGACACCACCTATATGCGTTTTGCCTTTACCGGCACCGTCGGCGCGTTCTACGAAAACCAGCCGCTCGATGAAGGCATACGCCGCACCGTCTGGATGACCGCCGACGAAATGCGCGCCGAGGCCCACCAGATGCGCAGCCCGCTGGTGCTGCAATCGCTGGACGACTACCTAGCCGGCCAGCGCTTTGCGCTGAACCTGATCTACACCGATGTTTCCGTGCTGGTGCAGCCCGATGGGGTGAGACCGCTCGAGTAGGCGCGCACCAACAACAAGCCCATGGCCCAGCACCATGGGCTTTGTTTTTGGCGGCGCGCCGTCTGCGCTTGGCGCTAACGCGATTGCGCGCAGCGGGCAGGCATGGCAAGGTGCATCCACACCATAACGAGGAGACACACCATGCCAGACCGCAACCCCTGTCGTTTTGCCACCCGCCTGGCGCTGCCGCTGGCCGCTGCGCTGCTGGCAGCCGGCTGCAGCTCGCTGGGCACGCCGCCCACCCGCCAGCACAGCGCCAGGATTGCCGGGCTGGAAAAGCCCGCCGAGGTGCTGGTCGACCAGTGGGGCGTGCCGCATATCTACGCGGGCACCACCTATGACGCCTTTGTGGTGCAAGGCTATATGGCCGCGCGCGACCGGCTCTGGCAGATGGACCTGTGGCGCAAGCGCGGTCTGGGCCAGATGGCCCAGGACTTTGGCCCGGCCTGGGTCGAGAGCGACAAGGCGGCGCGCGCGGTGCTGTTCCGTGGCGACATGTACCGCGAATGGCTGGCCTATGGCTCGGACTCCAAGCGCGTGGCCGAGGCCTTTGTGGCCGGGGTGAACGCCTTTGTCGCCCAGACCAAGGCTGACCCGAGCGTGCTGCCCGAAGAGTTCAAGCTGCTGGGCTACCAGCCCGCGCAGTGGGCCGCAGAAGACACGGTGCGCATCCGCCACCATGGCCTGACCCTGAACTTCACTGGCGAGGTGGACCGCGCCCAGGCCTTTTGTGAGGGCAAGCACAACGGCACCCGGGTGGACTGGCTGCGCCGCGAGCTGGTGCCCGATGTGAAGCCGCAAATCCCGCAAGGGCTGGAGGTCTGCGGCCTGCCCGGCAAGGAGCTCAAGCGCGCCTATGCGCTGGCTACCGCCAGCCCGCGCTTTACCAAGGAGAACGTCAAGGTTTCCGTGCAGGACATGGCACCCGAGCAGCTGCTGGCACTGGCCGAATCGACCTTGAACCAGCCCGATGCCAACACCCTGGCCAGCTACGGCAGCAACAACTGGACGATTGCGCCGGGCATGACCACGACCGGCCGCCCGATTCTGGCCAATGACCCGCACCGCGCCCACGGCGCGCCCAGCCTGCGCTATATCTCGCACATCTCGGCTCCCGGCATGGATGTGATCGGCGCTGGCGAGCCCTTCCTGCCCGGCATCTCCATCGGCCACAACGGCCGCATCGCCTTTGGCCTGACGCGTTTCTACATGGACCAGGAAGACCTGTATGTGTACGAAACCAACCCGCACAACAGCAAGGAGTACCAATACCAGGGCCGCTGGGAGCCGATGACCCGCGTCACGGAAAGCATTGCCGTCAAAGGCGCGGCCCAGCCGGTGATCGTCGAGAACTGGTACACCCGCCACGGCCCGGTGCTGGCGGCCGAAGGCAACAAGGCCTATGCGCTGCGCGCCGCCTGGCTAGACCTGGGCATGGCGCCCTATTTCGGCTCGATGGACTACATGCGCGCGCAGGACTTTGACCAGTTCCGCGCCGCAATGAACCGCTGGGGCGCACCGGGCGAGAACCAGGTCTATGCCGACAGCAGCGGCAATATCGGTTGGATTCCCGGCGGGCTCACCCCCATCCGCCCCAACTGGGACGGGCTGATGCCGGTGCCCGGCGATGGCCGCTATGAATGGACGGGCTACCGCCATGGCGATGAGCTGCCCTGGGAGTTCAACCCCCAGCGCGGCTATGTGGTGACCGCCAACGAAAACAATGTGCCGCCCACCCACCCGCTCTACCAAAAGGGCATTGGTTACGAATGGTCCGACTCGGCCCGCGCGCAGCGCCTGCATGGCCTGTTTGAAAAGGCGGCCAAGGAGGGCAAGAAGCTCAGCGTCGCCGACTCCGAAGCCTGGCAGACCGACATCGTCGCCGTACCGGCCCAGCGCCTGCTCAAGCTGCTGGCACCACTGCAAAGCAACGATGCCCAGACCGCCCAGGGCCTGGCGTTGCTGCAGGGCTGGGACGGCACCATGGCCAAGGACAGCGCCGCTGCTGCGCTGTATGAGGTGTGGAGCAATGCCACCCTGAAGAAAGCACTGACCGACCAGGTGCTGGCCGCCAACGAGCGCAGCTTTGCCAAGGAGACCAGTGCCACCCGCATGATCGCGGTGCTGGAGAGCCCGCAGGGCTGGATGAGCGACGCAGAGCGCGACCAGGTACTGCTCTCGTCCATCGCCCCGGCGATGCAGTGGCTGCAAACCAAGCTGGGGGCCGATGCCAAGAGCTGGACCTGGGGCAGCCTGCACCAGGCGATCTTTGTGCACCCGCTCGCCGGCGTGGTGGACAGTGCCACCAAGCAAAAGCTCAATGTCGGCGTGGGCGGCATCGGCGGCTCCTGGGCCACGCCCATGGCCACCAGCTACAACGTCGATACCTACCAGCTGACCTCGGGCGCGTCCTTCCGCATGGTCGTCGACGTGGGCAACTGGGATGCCTCGCGCGTGGTCAACACGCCCGGCCAATCGGGCAACCCGGCCAGCCCGCATTACCGCGACCTGGCCAACACCTGGGCCGCAGGCCAGTACTTTCCGCTGGCCTACTCGCGCAGCGCGGTGGAGAAAGCCAGCCGCGAGCGCATAGCGCTGACGCCGCAATAAGCCCGGCGGGCGGCGCCTGCTGGGGACCTTGGGCGCATATCGGCGCTGTTGGTCGCCGTTGGGCGACAAAACGCCACATAGCCCTAGCGAAGCAGGCGCCTGCCGCCAGGCGGATAATTGCACCCATGGTTAAACAGCGCATCGTAGTGGGGCTGAGTGGCGGCGTGGATTCGGCCGTCACCGCGTATTTGCTCAAAAAACAGGGGCACGAGGTCGTCGGCATCTTCATGAAGAACTGGGAAGATGACGACGACAGCGAGTACTGCTCGTCGAACATCGACTTTGTCGATGCCGCAGCCGTGGCCGACGTGGTGGGCATCGAGATCGAACACGTCAACTTTGCCGCCGACTACAAGGACCGGGTGTTTGCCGAGTTTCTGCGCGAATACCAGGCCGGCCGCACGCCCAACCCCGATGTGCTGTGCAATGCCGAGATCAAGTTCAAGGCCTTTTTGGACCATGCCATGCGCCTGGGTGCCGAAAAGATTGCTACCGGCCACTACGCCCGCGTGCGCCAGAACCCCGATACCCAGCTTTTTGAGCTGCTCAAGGGGCTGGACCCGGCCAAGGACCAGAGCTATTTTCTGCACCGCCTGAACCAGGCCCAGCTGTCCAAGGCGCTGTTTCCGGTCGGTGAGCTGAAAAAGACCGAGGTGCGCCGCATTGCCGAAGAAATCGGCCTGCCCAATGCCAAGAAAAAGGACTCGACCGGTATCTGCTTTATCGGGGAGCGCCCTTTCCGCGATTTTCTCAACCGCTACATCAGCAAGGAACCGGGCCTGATCCTGGACGACCGCAACCGCAAGCTGGGCAAGCATGTGGGCCTGTCTTTCTACACCCTGGGCCAGCGCTCGGGCCTGGGCATTGGCGGCGTGAAGGAAAAAGGCGCAGCGCGTGGCGCGGGCGAGCATGCGCCCTGGTTTGTGGCGCGCAAGGAGCTGGACAAGAACATCCTGCGCGTGGTGCAAGGCCATGACCACCCCTGGCTGCTGTCGCAGGCGCTGGACGCCGACAACACGAGCTGGGTGGCTGGCCACCCGCCCGCCGCCGGCACCTATGGCTCCAAAACCCGCTACCGCCAGCCCGACTCGCCCGCGATCATCGGCGCCGATGCGACGCCCGCGCATTTCCACCTCGATTTTCCCGAGGCGCAATGGGCGGTGACGCCAGGCCAATCGGCCGTGCTGTATGACGGCGAGGTCTGCCTGGGCGGCGGCATCATCGCCAGCGTGGCGCCTTCGGCGGCCGCTTAAATAGTCAAGCAGGTGCGCCAGGCGCCTGCGCTGCCCCCGGCAACTCATCGCGCAAGATCCAGGCGGCTTCTTGCGTGCAGGCATGCGCGGGGTAGCGGATCTTCATGCGCATGAACACGCGCACCGCCTGGTCGGGCTTGTTGGCGCCTTGCTTGAGCACGCGCACCGTCAGCTCCAGCGCCTGGGGCACCAGATCGCTGCCGACATAGCTTTTCTCGAAACCATGCAGCAGGGCCAGCGTATGCGGCAGCTGCATGCGCTTCCAGGCCGTCTGCGCCAGCGCCAAGGTATGGCTGGCCTCGTTCAGCCGGAAGCCCTTGTCGCGCTTGTAGCAACTGCCCCAGACCTCCAGCGCATCGCTGCTGCGCTGCTTTTGCAGCAGCAGCGCGATATAGCTTTGCGCATGGCGCGCCAGCTCATCGGCCTTGTCGCTGAGCTTGAGCACGCGGTGGTAGCGGCGCTGGTCGGCCAGGCTATCGGGCTCGCTGCGCTGCCACTCGCGCGCTTCGGCCAGGGCGGCGTTCATGTCGCCGTTCTGCACCAGCTGGGCCACCTGGGCATCGCGGCGCTGGGCCAGCGCGTTCTGCGGGTCCAGCACCGGCGCGCCCGCTTCGGCCTGCGGCGCCTTGTCCGGCGTGATGCCCAGGTCCGCATGGTTCTGGTACATCACATAGCCGATCATCGCGGCGATCACGCCGTTGAAATAAATCACCACAAAGGCCAGCAGGGGCGCCAGCAACGCCTGGGGCATCACTGTGACTAGCAAGGCAAAGGCCATCGGCACGCCCTGCATCAGCAGGAACAGAAACAGGCACAGCAGGCCATAGGGCAGACCGATGGCGCCCATCGTGCTCAGCAGCAGGAAGGGGTTGATGGCAGCGCGCAGGCTGCCGCTGGTGATCAGCACCATCAAGGTGGCGGGGATCAAGAAAGATGAGAGCAAATCACCCAGTGCGCCCAGTCCCGGGCTGACCCGGGCGAGCATGCCGATCAGAAAGCCATGCACCAGCAGCACGCCGAAGAACTTCCAGGGCAGCACCTTGAGGTCGGCATCGCAGGGGTAATCGTCGTAGTCATTGCTGTCAAGCACGCCGTGCGAGGCATAGGCTGCAATCTTGAACGCATGCCGGCTGATGGCCAGCAGCAGGCCCACTCCGACGAGCAAGCCGATCAGCAGGCCCCACATCAGCATATAGGCGCAGAGCGACAGCACCAGCGCATACAGCAAGGGCTTGCGCTGCAGCGGGAACAGGAAAAAACTGTTGAGCTTGCGCCAGAAAGGCTCGATCACCCATTGGGCGCTGTCAACGTCGTCTTGCTGTGGTGAACGCAGTGGGCCCATGGCCAGCCTTTCTGTCTGCCGCCCTCACTGGCGCAGCTTGGCAGCGATCATAAGGCATGGCTTCACCAAAACTTTACATGGAGCTGACGCACCAGGGTGCTAACCACTGCCGCCTATGCACTCGACCCACGTTCAGGTGCTGGCCTGGCTGAGCCAGCGCGTCACCGGCTCCTGCGGTGCGGCGCGCTGCAGCGCGGGCAGCCAGCGGCGGGCCTCGTCCAGCCGGCCGGCCTTGGCCAGGCCATTGGCTACCAGCGCCAAGGTGGCGGGCCAGTGCGGGTGGTCGGCAGCGCTCTCCAGCTGCTGGCAGATTTTTTGGGCATCGTCCCATGCACCCAGGCGCACAAAGCTGCGCGCCAATGCATGCAGGCTGTTGTCGCTGATGCGCGGGGCGGGCCGGGCGCGGTCCACATAGCTTTGCCAGCTGTGGTGCTGCAGCTGGCGCAGCGCTTCTGTGTTGGCCGGCAGCTTGAAGATGGCGCGGGCCGCGCGGTGAAAATCCTCGCTCGCCGGCGCATGGCGGGCGCTCTCGAACCAGGCGCGCAAGATGGCGGCATCGCTGGGTGCGAGCTTGGCGGCCTGGCGCCAGGCGGGCGCTGCCAGATCAAAGGCCAGCGCATCGGTGTGCTTTTGCGCGCGCTGCACGGCGGCGGCCAGCGCGGCGCTCTGGGCCTGGGCCTGCTGCTTGTCTCGGGCGGCCACCTCGACCACCGACTCCTTGCGCCGCAGCTGCAGGTACAAGGCCATCAGCAGGCCACCGGCCAGCAAGCCGCCAAAGTGCGCCATATAGGCCACGCCCTGCTGCCCCATGAAGTGCTGGGCCAGCTCAAAGCCCATCCATACCGGCAGCACCACCAGCGCGGGCCAGGTGGCGTAGTTGAAGTAGAAGGCCAGCATGTAGAAAAAGCGGATGCGCCGCATGCGGTAGAGCACCACATACATGGCCATCAGGCCGGCAATCGCGCCCGATGCGCCCAGCCCATAGCTGCCGGAGCCCGCATAGAACAGGCCCGCAAACAGTGAGGCGCTGACCCCCGCGACCAGGTAGAAGCACAGGTAGAGCCCCGCGCCCAGTGCCATCTCCAAGGTGAACCCGAACAGAAACAGGAACACCATATTGCCCAGCAGGTGGCCGGTGCTGCCGTGCAAGAAGGTGGAGGTCAGCGCCTGCAGCGGCTGCAGCCCGGCGCCGGCCTCATAGCTCATCGCCCAGCGCGACGTAAAAGGCTTGGGCTCCAGCGGCGCAAAGCGGGCGCGGGCCGCCTGCCAGTCGGCATACAACGGATCGGCTGCGGTGATCACCTCACCGGCCAGCAGCTGGCGGCGAAAACGCCCCTCCTGCTGCATCAGCATGTAGATCTGGCCGTAGTCCTGGTTTTTTTGCAGGCCCTGCACCATGCGCACCATCTGCGGCTGGATGCGGCTGTCCGGCTTGCGGCTTTGTGCGTCGAGGTACTTCACAAAGGCCGGCACCTCGATCGCCGGCAGCGCCGTATGCGCATAGGTTTTGGATGCGCGCTCTGCCGCCCGCTCCTCACCCCCTTGCCAGACCCAGAACACCAGGCAGTTGATCGCAATTAACAGCACCGTCATCCACGGCGGTGACTGCCAGGAGGGCTTGTTTTCCAGAGGGATGGCGATAAACATGGCGACTATTGTGCAGTCGCCATGCCTGCGCGGTGTTGGATTTTTGCCTTAGCCAGCAGGGGCGCAGATGCGGTGCAGCGCCGGCTGTGCAATACGCACATAGTCCTGCGCGTTGAGCACCATCGAGCGGTCCAGCCGGCCGGCATTGAAGGCGATCTCGGCATGGCGCTCCACCAGGTCCGGGTCCACCACCAGCGCCACCTGCGGGCCAGGGCTGAAGGGCGGGATCGCGCCGATCACGCAGCCGGTCCGCTCCGTCGCCTCTTCCGCGCTGGCCATCGTCATCTTGGGCAGGCCGAGCGCGGCAGCCAGCAGGCGAAAGTCCAATTTCTGGTCGCCCGGCAGCACGGCCAGCACCCAGTGCTCGGCATTGCGGGTCTTGCACAGCATGGCCTTGGCACCCTGGCCCGGCGTCGTGCCCCGGATGCGCGCCACCTCGTCGGATTTGCCCTCGGCCGGGTGCTCCAGCACCCGAAAGCGCGCGCCCTCGCCCTCTAACAACTGCTGCAGATCCTCAAACACGCTCATGGCTGCACTCCGGGCGCGACCACCGCGCCTAGCACCTGGTGCTGCGCCAGCGCCTGGGCGACAAAACCGCTGGCCTTGGCCGCTTCCACAAAGGCGGCCAGCCACTGGATGGCGGCCTCGCCCCGGGTCTTGGGCAGGCCCATGGCCTGCTGGATCAGCATGAAATGCCCGGGCAGCAGCCGCAGACCGGCATGGCTGGCCACCGCCGCCTCCAGCTGCACCTTGACGCCTGCGGCCACGTCGCCGCTAGGCTGCAAAAAGACATCGACCACCGCAGGCGATGTGGGCGCGCGCAGGATGCGGGCGTTTTTCAGCGCACGCGTGAGGTAGAGGTCATAGGCGCTGCCCTGGCCAACCACCACCTCGTGCGCGGCGACATCCACCTGCGCGTTGTCGCTCAGCGGCGAATCGCTGCGCACCATGTAGGCGCCTTCGATCAGCACATAGGGGGCCGAAAAACCAATGCCCGCGCCCCGCACCGGGTCCACCGCGAAAAAGCCGACATCGGCCTGGCCCTGGGTGACGGCATCGACCGAGTGGGCGGCCGCCTCAAACAGCTGCAGCTCCAGCGGCAGACCCAGTTGGGCCGCCATGCGCGCGGCCAGATCGACGGAGACGCCTGCGGCCGAGCCATCGGCCCTTTTGTGCGCCAGCACCGGGTTGCCCACATTGATGGCCGCACGCAGGCGGCCGCTGGGCGCGATGTGGGATGCGATCTTGGTGCTATCCGAGGTATTGGCGGTATAGGCGGTATGGGCGGTTTCGGTGCTAGGAGTCATGGCCGCTTTCATGCAAGGTTGAACAAAGGGCATGCCGTCAGCTGCGCGCCCCTCTCCAGGGCGGCACGGCCGCCATCAGGGGTCTGCCGGGTCGGCATTGCGCGCGGCGCGTTCTGCGCCCATGCCGCATTCTCTACCGGCGGCAAAGCCGCAGTGGGCACTGGCCTTTTGCGCCCAAGCCGCTGGCCCGGCGCTGGCTAAACCAGTCAGGCCAGCCAAGCCCGCGCAGCCGGCCCGCATGCCGCCGGTCCTGCCCGCTGCGGGTTTTACGCTTTGAATCATATGGTGACTTGGCAACCTACCTTCTAGTAGGTATAGTCAATATCAACGCCATAACCCAGGTCCATTGACAATGTCTACCCGCGAAAAAATCATCCTGCTCAGCAACCACTTGATCCAGCAGCGTGGCTTCCAGGGCTTCAGCTATGCGGATCTGGAGGCGGGTATTGGCATTCGCAAAGCCAGTATCCACCACCATTTCCCCAGCAAGACAGACCTGGGAATTGCCTACTGTGACTACAAGCGGGCCGATTTCAAAGCCCTGGAGGCCGAGCTGCAAAAGCTGCCCGCCGGCGTGCCGCAACTCCAGGCCTATCTGGATGCGTTTGCCGACTGTGCGGCGCAGGGGCAAATGTGCGGTGTCTACGCGATGCTGTCCGACAGCCACCTGTTTTCGCCCGAACTGCAAACGGCGGTCTACCAGCTGGCACAGACCGAGCAGCAGCTGCTGCAAGACATTCTGGTCGCGGGCCAGCGCAGTGCAGCCCTGCATTTTGCGCAGCCCCCGGCAGAGCTGGCCATGGTGGTCAGCTCTGCGATCAAGGGCGCGCTATTGCTCAACCGCATCCCGCCCCATGGGGCCTATGACCGCGCTGCCAAAGCCATTGTGGACTGGCTGAGCGCCGCCCCATGACATCCGCATCCCAGCCCCTTTTTTAACCAGGAGACCACCATGAAAAATGCCATCCATCGCTTTATTCGCTCCGATGCCGATATCGCTGTGCTGCGAGTCTCGGTGATCTTTATTTTTGCGCTGTTCGGCACCTTCAAATGGTTTGATTTTGAGGTCGCCGAGTTGGAGCCCCTGATCTCGAGCACCTGGCTCAGCTTTCTCTACACGCTCTTCGGTGTGCACGGGGGCAGCTACTTTTTGGGCGTGGTGGAGACCTTGGCATTTCTGGCACTGATAGTCGGCTTCAAAAAGCCCGCTTTTGGCGTCGTCGGCGCCCTGGTCGTCATCGCCACCGGCATCACCACCTTGAGCCTGCTACCCCAACTCTCCACGCTGGACGGTTTCATCGTCAAGGACGTGCTGCTGATTGGCGCCGGCGTTGTGCTGCTCAAGTTCGATCTGCGGCGCCAGCTGAACACGCCAGAAGCGAGCGCAACCGGCAGCGCCGCACCGATGGCAACGGGCCGCTGAGAACCGGCTCAAAGGCGGGGGCCGCCGGGCGTGGCACCAGATGCACCTGGGTATTGTTGCCCAGACGCTGCAGATTCAGGTCATCGCTGTCACGGCCCATGCAGCGGGCAACCCGCCCGAGCAGGTCAGCCAAAACCAGCCGTTCCGTGCCATCGGGGCTGCTGCAATAGCGCCACACCCCATCGCTACGGAGAATGGGCCAAGCAATCCCGCAGCCTTGGCCGAAGCGCCTGGCGCGCCATCAAGCCCACCCACCAAGGAGGCCATGGCAACGGGTGGGCGCGCTTTGGCAACCTCATGATGTACCGAGTCAGGCACACCGCTATCACCTACAAGCCCGCCAATTTCCTGGCGGCACTAAAGCTTGCATGCTCGAACGCAGGCACAAACTCATCGAGCTCTTGCTTTGTCATGCCAACGTCGGGAGACTGTCCTACCATGCGCCACTGCAAAATCACCTCCACCTGCTTGCGCACAATGGCCAACGCCTGTTCACGAGACAAGGCAAACTGCGATGCTTGCCCCATCAACTGCGGCATGCTGGTGATCGGTCCCGTGTCTTCACTCAGCCAGGTCTTGGATTCCCGGTCCTTGTCGGGCATCGGGTTGATGTCGAACGCAGGCGAGAGCTGCCATTTGTTATCGCCCATGTAGAGGAAGCCCATGTTTTGCAGGTGGTCGTCGACGTTGGTGATGAGGTGGTTGAACACCTGACGCCGCCACAGTTCTTGGGCATCCGCGACGTAGTTGGCGCAGGCCCCTTTCATTGCATGGAGAACCTCGGTGTAGGCGTGTTCATCTTGTCGACTCGCCTGCAGCAAGGTGGCTCCCGAGATGTAGGGGATGCGTGCATCGTCAGGGGTGCGGTCAAATCGCCGTATGACCGCCACGGGAGTGCCTTGCACCACTGCGACATGCGCCTTCGATACGGTGATGCCAGCCAAAGCCGCTAGCTTGAGTGCCAGCACCTCCGCACGAGTGACATTGCGCTCGTCTTTGACACTCGGGAACTTGCCCAATGCGAGATATCCCTCTTCGTCCAGGATGCTGCATTTCGGACGCATGCCGCCAAGCGATGTGCCCTTGCCTCGCAGATAGGCCAAATCCTGGGCGGTCTCCTTGCCGAGTTCAACTGCCCGTGAAGAGCTCAGCATCTTTTCGAGTTCGAGCATTGGCGGCGTTGCCCGCCTGCCTTCTGGTGCCGACTCAAGGTAAACGCCACGGGCGTTACGCAAACGCAGTGCCCCCATACGGCTGAAATCATCAACCGCACAAAGGTAGTCGAGCTCGGTCAACGCACCCAGCTTTGGGTCCTCCTCGCGGCGCTTGGCATGTGCCCGAGCAATGACTCGACGGCCCCAAGCATCTGGCTTGGTATCCCCAAGGGCGAGGAAGAAAAGCGAGTCCTCCTTGGTCGCAGGCTTTCGGGTCTGGAAGCCCGGCGCGGCGGAGAGGTCCGCAGAGACGTTAAATGTGTCAGCGTGGTCGAGCCACTCCTGAAAGTAGCCGAACTGCGTGAATACGCGCGGCCCGTTTCGCACAAACACGAGCTTTCCCACGGGGGTGCCCGTTTTTCCAAGACACACATCCAGCTCCGTCTTGGTGTTTGGGACAGCGGCATTTGCTCTAGTCACCATATCGCGGAAAACTTTCAGAAAGCTTTGGGTGTGTCGCGGCGCTTGCTGTGAATCCGAGATGGAAGTTCGGCGTCCATGAGGGCAAGTCCAACCGAATCCGTCTGCGTGTCCATCAGGAGGCTCAGCTTCTCCAAATCGCCAAAGACCTGCAGCGCACTGGCCAGATAAACGAGCGCTGTGCCTGGGTTGCCATCCTCCAGCCGGCGAACGGTGCTCACCGAGACGCCCATACGAGCAGCCAAGTCGGCTTGGGACAGGCCGCGACGCCTGCGTGCGAGCTCAATGTTCTGACCCAAGGCCTTGAGAGCCCGGTCTACAGTTAGGTTAAGAGTCGAAACCATTTAAGCATCCTCATAAGAACACCTAAATTCTACAAGAGCTCTAATTGGAGCCATTGTAGGATGACAGCATAATTTACTCAATAAGCGCTCTCATAAGAATACTTGTAAATGATAAGTATTCTTAAAAGATTGCTATCCGCCGAAAAAGTGCAATAAGCTATCCAAAGAAGCCAATGAAAAGAAGCCGGGGAAGTCCACAATTTCATCCACGCCACGCCTCGCCACGCCACGCCTCGCCTCGCCTCGCCTCGCCTCGCCTCGCCTCGCAGCAAACATTTTGAAGTACCGACTTGTCTTAGAACTCACTCAAGAAGATCTACCCAAAAAGTGTGGGTAAGAAAAAACCCGCTTTCTCAGAAGAGAGCGGGTTTGCTTCAAAAACTACTAGCAGTGCTTTTTAGAACGGAATATCGTCGTCCATGTCGTCAAAGCCCGAGGCAGCGCGTGGGGCTGGCGCGGGCATGGGTGCCGGTGCTGGACGGGGAGGCGGTGCCTGGCGGGGTGCGGCGGCCGGAGCCATCGCCGGTGCGGGGGCCCGGCGCTGGTAGTTGCCAGCGGGTGCACCGCCGCCGCCACCGCCCTGGTCACCGTAGCCGCTGTCGCCATAGCCATAGTCATCGCCACCGCCCTGACCGCCACCGCCGCCCTGGCCTTGGCGGCTGCCCAGCATCTGCATCGAGTCAGCGCGGATTTCTGTCGCATAGCGCTCCTGGCCGGTGGCCTGGTCGGTCCACTTGCGGGTGCGCAGGCTGCCTTCCACATAGACCTGGCTGCCCTTGCGCAGGTACTGGCCGACGATTTCAGCCAAGCGGCCATTGAACACGACGCGGTGCCACTCGGTGGCCTCCTTGTTCTCGCCGCTGTTTTTGTCGCGCCAGCGGTCCGTGGTGGCGATGGTGACATTGGCCACCTGGTCGCCCGAGGGGAAGGTGCGGATTTCAGGGTCACGGCCGAGGTTGCCGACGATGATGACTTTGTTGACGGATGCCATGGTAGAGGTAGTTCCTTTGAAAAATGGGCGCCTACTATGCGTTGGCAGTGTTGCAGGCATTGCAGCCTTCAAAGCGCCCATCACTGTGATTCAGGGGCGTATCCTACCCCAAAGCGGCCGGTCCTTCTCTGCGGGTGGCCGCAGATCCTGCAACAGGGCCTGCCAGGCCTGCCCCATTCCCAGCCAGTGCTTACTTTTGTGCAGCGCCAGCAGCAGCCACGGCGCGGCCCAGCGGCTGCAGCGGCCAGGTCAGCACCAGCCACAGCAGCGCCAGCGCGCTGGTGGCGATGAACAGATCCGTCACGCTGCCCCAGCGGGTCAGCGCCCCACCGAGCGCACCGCCGGCAAACAGGCCCAGTGATTGCAAGGTGTTGTAACTGCCCAGTGCCGCGCCGCGCAGCGATGCCGGCGCCATGCGCGAGACCAGGCTGGGCTGCGTGGCCTCCAACGCATTGAAGCCGCAGAAAAACACAAACAGCAGCACGCCCATCAGCCACAGCGCGGGCGCATGGCCCGAGGTCGCCACCAGGCCCAGGGCCATCTGCACCAGGGCCACCAGCGCGATCGAGCCCAGCAGGGCGCCGCGCAGGTAACCGCGCCGCTCCAGCGCAAACAGCCCACCCATCAGCACAAAGGACAGCAGCACGGCCGGCAGGTAGACCTGCCAGTGCTCGGCCTTGGGCAGGCCTGCGGCCACCAGCATCGCGGGCACCGCCACCCACATCGACATCTGCACCGTGTGCAGCACGAACACACCGGCATTGAGGCGCACCAGGTCGGCATGGCGAAACACCTCGCGCAGGCCGCCGCGCGCGCCGCCCCGGTGCAGCAAAGGCTCGGGAGGCACAACCCACAGCACCACGGCAATACCGCCCAGCGCCAGGCCGCAGGTCATCAAAAACAGGCCGCTCAGGCCGATATGCACCACCAGCAGCGGGCTGAGCACCAGCGCCAGCGCAAACATCAGGCCGATGCTGGCGCCCACCAGGGCCATGGCCTTGGTGCGCACTTCGTCACGGGTCTGGTCGGCCAAGAGCGCCGTGACGGCCGCAGACACGGCGCCGGCGCCTTGTAACGCCCGGCCCAGCAGCAGGGTATGCAGGTTGCCCGCCATGCCGGCGATCAGGCTGCCGGCGGCAAATACCAAGAGGCCCAGCACAATGACCTTTTTGCGCCCGAAGCGGTCAGACGCCATGCCCAGCGGCAGCTGGCAGAGGGCCTGGGTCAGGCCATAGACGCCCATCGCCAGCCCGACCAGGGCCGGGTCATCACCGCCCGGGTATTTGTGGGCCTCCAGCGCAAACACCGGCAGCACCAGAAACAGGCCCAGCATGCGCAATGCAAAGATCAGCGCCAGGCTGAAACTGGCGCGCCGCTCGGCCGGCTGCATGGCCGTGGAAGAAGAAACAGAAGTGAGAGACAAGGGCGATACGCAGGCAAACAAGGGACGGATGGCGACGATCGCCAGCGGCAAGTGTAGAGCGCAGCCGCAAGCCCTGCTGGCAGACGGAATCTCTGCGCCCAGCAGCGCATCAGAAACCATAGCTAGGCGCAAAGCTGCAGCAAGCCCTCACCTCGGTTTTGGCGCCAGACAGCGGGCCATGCCCCTGGGTTTATCCGCAACGCATGTGCAGCGATACCCGGCAGATTGCACAACGAATGGGCAGGCTGGCTATCATGAGGGGTTTTGGATCCTGAAGCCCACATGCCACCACGCACCCCCACCGACCCTTCCGCTGCCATCGACCTGCACCATGAACTCGGCCTGTCCGAGGCGCAGCAGGACGACAGCCGCTACCTGGGCGCGCGGCTGGCACACAGTCGCATCGCCATCCGTGGCGCGCGCACGCACAACCTCAAGAACATCGACCTGGACATTCCTCGCCACCAGCTGGTGGTGATCACCGGCCTGTCGGGCTCGGGCAAGTCCAGCCTGGCCTTTGACACCTTGTATGCCGAAGGCCAGCGCCGCTATGTCGAGAGCCTCTCGGCCTATGCGCGCCAGTTTCTGGGCCGGCTGGACAAACCCGATGTCGACCTGATCGAGGGCCTGTCACCGGCCATCTCGATCGAGCAGAAGGCGACCAGCCACAACCCGCGCTCGACCGTGGGCACGGTCACCGAAATCCATGACTACCTGCGCCTGTTGTATGCCCGCGCAGGCACGCCGTTCTGCCCCGACCACAACCTGCCGCTGGCGGCCCAGACCGTCAGCCAGATGGTCGACGCCGTGCTGGCCCTGCCCGAGGACACCAAGCTGATGATCCTGGCACCGGTGGCACGCGGCAAGAAGGGCGAGTTCGTCGAGCTGTTTGCGCAGATGCAGGCGCTGGGCTATGTGCGCTTTCGGGTCGATGGCCAGATGTACGAGCACGAGACCCTGCCCGCACTGGCCAAGAACGAGAAGCACGATGTCGATGTGGTCATCGACCGCGTCAAGGTGCGCGCCGGGCTGCAGCAACGCCTGGCCGAAAGCATTGAGGCGGCACTGCGCGTGGGCGGCAACGAAGGCAATGGCCGCGTGCTGGCGCTGGAGATGGACACCGGCGAAGAGCATCTGTTCAGCAGCAAGTTCTCCTGCCCAGTCTGCAGCTATGCGCTGGCCGAGCTGGAGCCGCGCCTGTTCTCCTTCAACTCGCCCCAGGGCGCCTGCCCATCCTGCGATGGCCTGGGCCTGCACGAGGTGTTCGATGTCGAGCGCGTGGTGGCTTTCCCCACGCTCAGCCTGGCCAGTGGCGCCATCAAGGGCTGGGACCGGCGCAATGGCTACTATTTTGCGATGCTCGAGAGCCTGGGCCGCCACTACAAGTTCGACATCGAGCAGCCTTTCGAGAGCCTGCCCGAGGCGGTGCGCCAGGTGGTGCTGTATGGCTCGGGCGACGAAGAGATTGCCTTCAAGTACGAGCTGGCCAGCGGTGAGAACGCGGGCAAGATGGTCACCAAGAAGCACCCGTTTGAAGGCATCCTGCCGAACATGACGCGGCGCTACCGCGAGACCGATTCGAGCATCGTGCGCGATGAGCTGGCCCGCTACCAAAGCGTGCAGCCCTGCCCCGACTGCCACGGCGCGCGCCTGCGCCGCGAGGCGCGCTTTGTGCGCGTGGGTGATGGCGACCAGGCCCGTGCGATCCAGGACATCAGCCAGGTCACCCTGAGCGAGGCCCACGCCTGGTTCAGCACCGTGCAGCTGACGGGTGCCAAGGCCGATATTGCCGCGCGGGTGATCCAGGAAATCAGCACGCGGCTGCAGTTCCTCAACGATGTGGGCCTGACCTACCTGAGCCTGGCGCGCAGCGCCGAGACGCTCTCGGGCGGTGAGGCGCAGCGCATTCGCCTGGCCTCGCAGATCGGCTCGGGCCTGACGGGCGTGATGTATGTGCTCGACGAGCCCTCGATCGGCCTGCACCAGCGCGACAACGACCGCCTGATCGCCACCTTGCAGCACCTGCGTGACATCGGCAACAGCGTGATCGTCGTCGAGCACGACGAGGACATGATGCGCGCGGCCGACCAGATCATCGACATGGGCCCGGGCGCCGGCGTGCACGGCGGCCAGATCATGGCCCAGGGCCGCTACGCCGACATCTGCGCCCACCCGCAGTCGCTCACCGGCCAGTACCTGAGCGGCCAGAAATCGATTGCCGTGCCCACGCGCCGCACGCCCTGGCTGCCGGTGCTGGCCAGCACCGTGGGGGCACCCGTGGGCAAAGCCGCAGCGGACAAGGGCGGATCGCAGTTCCCTACCGTGCGCACCTCGCTGGAGAAAAAGCCCAGCGGAAAAGCCAGCAGCAGCGCCAAGGGCCGCAGCGTGCAGGAAGCGGCTGCCCCCGCCGAAGTGGACCCGCATGCGGTGCAAAGCCTGCGCCTGGTGGGCGCCAGCGGCCACAACCTGCGCGATGTGACGGTCGATTTTCCCGTCGGTCTGTTCACCTGTGTCACCGGCGTCTCGGGCTCGGGCAAATCGACCCTGGTCAACGACACCTTGTATGCGGCAGCGGCCCACAAGATCAACCGCGCCCAGGGCGATGTTGCGCCCTACCAGGAGATCGAAGGCCTGGACTATTTCGACAAGGTCATCAATGTGGACCAAAGCCCGATTGGCCGCACGCCGCGCAGCAACCCGGCCACCTACACCGGCCTGTTCACGCCCATCCGCGAGCTGATGGCCGAGACCAACACCGCCAAGGAGCGCGGCTATGGCCCAGGGCGCTTCAGCTTCAATGTGGCCGGCGGCCGCTGCGAAGCCTGCCAGGGCGATGGCATGGTCAAGGTGGAGATGCATTTTCTGCCCGATGTCTATGTGCCCTGCGACATCTGCCACGGCCAGCGCTACAACCGCGAAACCCTGCAGGTGCAGTGGAAGGGCCGCAATATTGCGCAGATCCTGGAGATGACGGTGGAAGACGCGCACGACTTCTTCCGCGATGTGCCCACCATTGCCCGCAAGCTGCAAACGCTGCTGGATGTGGGGCTGAGCTATATCCGCCTGGGCCAGAGCGCCACGACCTTGTCGGGCGGCGAGGCCCAGCGCGTCAAGCTGGCGCAGGAGCTCTCCAAACGCGACACCGGCCGCACGCTCTACATCCTCGATGAGCCGACCACCGGCCTGCACTTTGCCGATATCGACCTGCTGCTCAAGGTGCTGCACCAGCTGCGCGATGCGGGCAACACGATTGTCGTCATCGAGCACAACCTCGACGTCATCAAGACGGCCGATTGGGTCATCGACATGGGGCCCGAAGGCGGCGCTGGCGGCGGGCAGCTGGTGGCCCAGGGCACGCCCGAGCAAGTGGCCGCCAACCCGGCCAGCCATACCGGGCGCTATCTGGCGCCTTACCTCCAGCGCTGAGGCAGCTTGCCGCACGTCAACGAACCAGTCCATCCCCACTGCAGCCATGCCAGCAAACCTGATTTTCCGCACCGCAACCCTGGCCGATCTGCCCGCCATCATTGCGCTGCTCGCCGATGATGCGCTGGGCCGCGAGCGCGAGGTGCTGGCCGACCCGCCCGATGCGCGCTATATCGCGGCCTTTGACGCGATCTGCGCCGATACCAACCAGCGCCTGGTGGTGGCCGAGCTGGACGGGCAAGTGGTGGGCACGCTGCAGCTGTCCTTTGTACCCGGCCTGTCACACACGGGGGCCTGGCGCGGCCAGATCGAATCGGTGCGCATTGCCGCGCAGCTGCGCGGCGCCGGCGCGGGCCAGCAGATGCTGGAATGGGCCGTGGCGCAGTGCCGGGAGCGGGGCTGCACAGTGGTGCAGCTGACCACCGACAAAAGCCGGGCCGATGCCCACCGCTTTTACGAAAAGCTGGGCTTTGTGCCCAGCCATCTGGGTTTCAAGCGCAAGCTTTAACTGCCCGAGGGCTCCAGCCGAATCAGCTTGCCATCAGGCCCATCGGTCAGCAGGTAGACCAGGCCATCGGCGCCTTGGCGCACATCGCGGATGCGCTCGCCCAGCGATTCGTAGAGCCGTTTCTCGCCCGTCACCTTGCCGTCCTTGACCGCCAGCTGGGCAACGCTGCGCGACTTGAGGCCGCCCACCAGCAGGCTGCCCTTCCAGGCCGGGCCATAGCGGTCGCTCGTGACAAAGGCCATGCCCGAAGGCGCAATGCTGGGCACCCAGTAGTGCAAGGGCTGCTCCATGCCGGCCTTTTGCGTGCCTTCGCCGATCTTGCCGCCGCCGTATTCCTCGCCATAGGTGATCACCGGCCAGCCATAGTTCTTGCCGGGCTGGGGCCGGTTGATCTCGTCGCCGCCCTGCGGGCCGTGCTCGTGCTGCCACAGGCTGCCATCGGCGGCGACGGCCAGGCCCTGGCTGTTGCGGTGGCCGTAGCTGTAGATCTCCGGCAGCGCATCCTGGCGGCCTGCATAAGGGTTGTCATTGGGCACGCTGCCATCCTTGGCAATGCGCACCAGCTTGCCGTGGTGGTTGTTCAGGGTCTGGGCATCGTTGCGCTGCGAAAAGCGGTCCCCCAGGCTGAGGAACAGGTTGCCATCGGGCGCCTCGGCGATGCGGCAGCCAAAGTGGGCATTGCTCCTGGCCTTGGGGCGCTGGCTGAACAGCACTTTGACGTCTTCCAGTTGGCGCTCATTGGCGGAGATGCGCGCCGAGGCCAGTGCCGTGCTGTTGGTGCCCGCCTGGGGCCCGGCTTCGCTGAAGCAGAAATAGATGCGGCGGTTGCTGGCGAACTGGCTGTCGGCCACCACATCGAGCAGGCCGCCCTGGCCGGCATCGACCACCTTGGGCACGCCTTGCAGCTCGGACTGCTTGCGGCCATCGGCATCAAGCAGCCAGAGCTTGCCGCCGCGCTCGGTCAGCAAAAAGCGTTTGTCCGGCAAGGGCGCAATGGCCCAGGGGTTGAGGTAACCGCTGCCTACAACCGTGGGCTTGGGCAGCACGGGCGCCGCCGTCTGCGCTTGCGCATTGCTGACGGCGCAGATGGCCAGCAGCCCGCTGGCGCCCAGCGCCCATGAATAAAAACCCTTGCGTGCTTGTTTCTGTCTCATGTTTGCCCTTTGCGAAGTGCCTCTGACCTTACCATGCTGACCATGGAAACCCCCAACAGTTCCCCTTCGGCCTCCCCTAGCGCATCCGCTTCTGCCGCCGCCAGCCCGGCAGTCTGGGATTTTGTCGTGATCGGCGCCGGCATGGCCGGCAGCGCCACCGCCTGGCACCTGGCTGCCAGCGCCCAGGTGCTGGTGCTGGAGCAGGAATCGCAGCCCGGCTACCACACCACCGGCCGCTCGGCCGCGCTGTTTGAGGAGCACTATGGCCCCACCCAGGTGCAGGCGCTTACCCGGGCCAGCCGCCAGTTTTACGAGCAGCCGCCTGCCGACTTTGCCGAGCATGCGCTGGTCAGCCCCCGGGGCGTACTGTATGTGGCAACGCCCGCGCAGTTGCCCGCGCTGCAAGCCGCCTACGACGAGGCACGCCAGCACTCGCCCAGCGCGCGCTGGCTGGACAAGACCGAACTGAAGGCCTTTTTGCCGGCCTTGAACACCGAGGTGCTGGAAGCCGGATTTACCGACGATGGCGCCCGCGATATCGATGTGCATGCGCTGCACCAGGGCTTTTTGAAGGGCATGCGCCGGCGTGGCGGCCAGCTGTGGAACGATGTCCGGGTGCAGGGCCTGCACTGGGATGCCAGCGCCGGCCACTGGCAGATCAGCCTGGCCGATGGCCGCCAGCTGCTGGCGCGCCATGTCGTCAATGCCGCCGGCGCCTGGGCCGATGAACTGGGCCAGATGGCTGGAGCGGCCGCCATTGGCCTCACACCCAAGCGCCGCAGCGCCTTCACCTTTGCGATGCCCGAAGGCATGGACGGCCAGCACTGGCCGGCCGTCATCGATATTGGCGAGCAGTGGTACTTCAAGCCCGATGCCGGCCAGTTGCTGGGCTCGCCCGCCAATGCCGATGCCACCCACCCGCATGATGTGCAGCCCGAGATGCTGGACATTGCCGAGGGCATTGACCGCATCATGCAGGCCAGCCATTTCGACATCCGCCGCCCCAGCCACAGCTGGGCGGGCCTGCGCTCCTTTGTCGCCGATGGCGAGATGGTGATCGGCTGGGATGGCCAGGCGCCGCAGTTTCTGTGGGTGGCGGCGCAAGGCGGCTACGGCATCCAGAGCGCCTATGGTTACGGCCTGCTGGCGCGCAACCTGGCCTTGCAGGAGCCGCTGGACCCGGCGCTGGCCAGCCAGGGTGTGCAGCCTGAGGCTCTGTCGCCCACGCGCCATTTGCGCTGAATAGCGCAGTGCCAGCACGCAGCTGCGCTTGCTGGCACACTGCTGGAAAACCTTGAATAACATCCGGCGCTGCGCACACCAGCGCCTCCAGCCATGTCCGCTTCCAGCTCCCCTGTCCCCTTTCGCCCTACGGACCTCGCCTTGGCGCTGGTCGTGGTGGTGGTCTGGGGCATCAACTTTGTCATCATGAAATGGGGCCTGCAAAGCCTGACCCCGTTCGAGCTGGGCGCCCTGCGCTACCTCTGCGCGGCCTTTCCGCTGGTGCTGTTCATCAAGCCGCCGCGCGTGCACTGGCGCTGGGTGGTGCTGTTTGGCCTGCTGCAGGGCGTGGGCCAGTTTGGCTTCTTGTTCACCGCACTCAAGGTGGGCATGACGGCATCGCTCGCCAGCGTGGTGCTGCAGACCCAGGTGTTTCTCACCGCCGTCTGGACCTGGGTGCTGCTGCGCGAGCGGCCCGGCCGCCCGTTGGTGGCCGGCATGGGCATTGCCGCGCTCGGCCTGGCCTGCCTGCTGATCAATGAGCTGCGCAGCAATGGCGCTGGTGGCACCACCTTGGCCGGCCTGCTGCTGGTGCTGTGCGCGGCCACATCCTGGGCCTGCTCCAACGTGGTGGTGCGCCTGGCGCAAAAGGAAAACGCCCGCTACGACCCGGTGAGCTTTATTGCCTGGAGCAGCCTGATGCCGATTCTGCCCTTCATCGGGCTGAGCGCCGCACTGGACGAGGGCAGCGTGGGCAAGTGGCTGCAGGCAGAGACCTGGCAGCAGATTCCCGGGCTGGCCTGGATGTCGATCGCCTACCTGGGCTGGGTGGCCACCATCGTCGGCTATGGGCTGTGGACCAGGCTGATCCAGCGCTACTCGGCCAACCGGGTGGCGCCCTTTAGCCTCTGCGTGCCGGTCATTGGCCTGACCACCGGCATGCTGGTGCTGGGCGAGACAGTGACCGGCTGGCAGTGGGCCGGCGCGATGTTTGTCGTGCTGGCGCTGGTGGTCGTGGTTTGGGGCGGCCGCTGGCTGCAGGCGGCGCGGCGCTAAGCTGCGCCCAACGAGACCGCGCTCAGCGGTCCTCGATCTTCGCGGTATCGACGATCTGCTGGTACTTGGCCACCTGGGCCTTCAAGAAGGCGCCCATGTCCTGGCCGGGCGCGGCCACCACATTGCCACTGGCTTCGAGCTTGGCGCGAAAGCTGGGCGACTGCAGCATGTCATCGATGGCCGCACGCAAGGCCTTTTGCACCTGCGGGGGCAGCTTGGCCGGGCCCATCAGCGCAAACCAGCTGTTGATATCGACCCTCGCAAACGCCGAGGTCTCGGCCAAGGCGGGGATATCGGGCGTGACGCTGGAGCGCTTGGCCTCGGTCGTGCCCAGCGCCACCACCTTGCCGGCGCGGATATGCGGCAGCCCCGAGGACAGCACAAACACGCCAAAATCCAGGCTGCCGCCCAGGAGGTCATTGGTCAGCGGAGCCACGCCCTTGTAGGGCACATGGGTCATCGCCACATCGCCGGCCTGCTGCACCATCTCACCGGCGATGTGCAAGGCCGTGCCCACGCCCGAGCTGCCATAGCTGTACTTGCCCGGGTTCTGGCGCAGCAGGCTGAGGAACTCCTGCGTGTTCTTGACGCCGCTGGCCTGCGAGGCAACCAGCACCATGGGCTGGGTCGCCACCAGGCTGATGGGCGTGAAATCCTCGAACACCCGGTACTTGATGGCCTTGTTGATCAGCGGCGCAATCGCCATCTCGTTGTTGGCCGACAGCAGCAGGGTGTAGCCGTCGGCCGCCGCCCGGGCCACCTTTTGCGCGCCGATGGCGCCACCGGCACCACCCAGGTTCTCGATCACCACCGGTTGCTTGAGCCGCTGCGCCAGCTCGGTGCCGACCATGCGGCCGACTGCATCGGTGCTGCCGCCGGGCGGGTAGGCAATCACCAAGGTGATGGCCTTGTTCGGGTAATGCGCAGCCGCTTGCGCGCCTGCCGCCATGCTGGCCGCCAGCACCAGCAGACCCAGGCAGGCCATCCGGCGCGGGCGAGAGAAAAGCATAGGGAGCATCGGAAGTCCTTGTGGCGGTGGAAAAGGCGTCAGAAGAAAAGCGGCAGGCGCATTGTGTCTTGGCCCAAGAAGCCCCCGCACTATTCCGGAAAAAGAAGCAGGGTCCGTGCCAGCCTGCAGCACGGACCCTGTCGTTCTTGGCGTGGAGGCCGCTCAGTCCACGGCGTTGAGCAGATCGCGGGTCTGGATCGCAGCGGCGCGCGCCGCGCTGGCAAAGTCTTCGCCACTGCTCGCATACAAAATGGCGCGCGAGGAGTTGATGATGATCGGGCCGCCGCCAATGCGGGCCGCCTTGACGGTGGCCACCGCATCGCCGCCCTGCGCACCGACGCCGGGAATCAGCAGCGGCAGGTGGGGGGCGACGGCGCGCACGCGCTCGATCTCTTGCGGGCGGGTGGCACCGACGACCAGGCCCAGCTGGCCATTGGTGTTCCAGGGGCCCTGGGCCAGGCGCGCCACATGCTCGAACATCTGCGGCTGGCCGGGCACATCGGCCAGGGTCTGGGCCTGCAGGTCGTCCCCACCGGGGTTGGAGGTGCGGCACAGCAGGAAGGCGCCCTTGCCCTCGTACTTCAGGTAGGGCGTGATGGAGTCAAAGCCCATGAAGGGCGACAAGGTCACCGCGTCCGCCCCATAGCGCTCAAAGGCTTCCTTGGCGTACTGCTCGGCGGTCGAGCCGATGTCGCCGCGCTTGGCGTCGAGAATCACCGGCACCTGGGGCGCCACGCGGCGCATATGGGCCATCAGTTTTTCCAGCTGGTCCTCGGCGCGGTGCGCTGCAAAGTAGGCGATCTGCGGCTTGAAGCTGTTGACCAGGTCATGGGTGGCATCGACGATGGCTGCGCAAAAATCATAGATCTTGCTGGCATCGCCGCGCATCGCGGCGGGAAAACGGCTGGGTTCCGGATCCAGGCCCACGCACAGCATGGAGTTGTTTTGGGTGGCTGCGGCGCGCAGCTGGTCGATAAAAGGCATGGGCGCTATTGTAAAAGCTGGCCGTGCCAGGGCCTTCGCAGAGCTGACTGCGTCGCACGGGGATTGCAGGCACAATCGCGCCCCATGCCTACCCTGTCGAGACAACAACTGGTGATCCTGTGCCTGCTGACCCTGGTCTGGGGGCTGAACTGGCCGGTGATGAAGACGGGGGTGCTGCACTTCCCGCCGCTGAGCTTTCGCGCGCTGTCGATGCTGATCGGCCTGCCGCTGCTGGCGCTGGGCCTGCTGGTGCTCAAGGTGCCGTTCCGGCTGGAGCGCCGCTACTGGGGGCCACTCGTGGTGCTGGGCTTTTTCAACATGGTGATGTGGCACACGCTGATCATCGTGGCGATTCCGCTGTTGCCCAGCGGCCGGGCAGCGATCCTGGGCTATACCATGCCTATTTTTTCAGCAGCGCTGGGCGCGCTGTTCTTCAGCGACCGGCTGCCGCCGCGCGCCTGGCTGGGCGTGGCCGCTGCCGCTGGCGGCGTATTGCTGCTGCTGTGGAACGAGATGGACAAGCTGGGCGGCAAGCCCACCGGCGTGGCGCTGATGCTGCTGGCAGCGGCCAGCTGGGCATTGGGCACCCAGCTGCTGCGCCGCACCCGCATCCCGGCGCCCACCTTGACCCTGGCCTTCTGGATGACGGTGATGACCACCGGCTGCCTGTGCCTGCTGGCCACGCTGCTGGAGCGCCCGCGCTGGCATGCGCCTGACCCCGTCGCCTGGGGCACCATCCTGTTCAATGCGGTGCTGGTGATCGGCTTTGCCCAGGTGGCCTGGTTCTTTCTGGTGCGAACCTTGCCGCCGCTGGCGTCCACTTTGAGCGTGATGCTGATCCCCGTGCTGGGCGTCTTCAGCGGCGCCTGGTGGCTGGGCGAGATCCTGCACTGGCAGGACTGGACGGCGGTGGCCTTGATGGTGCTGGCCATCGCCTCGGTGCTCTGGCCCAGCCGGGCGCGCCGCTGAGCCAGGCCAGGTCGCGGGTATCAGCGGCCTGCGGATTGCGTGGGCGAGGCCAGGCTGTCGTTGTCCATCGTCAGGTAGACCAGCACCAGCAGCAGGGTGATAAAGAAGCGGAAGGCATCGGGCACGCCATTCCATTCCTTGGACATCCACATGCCAAACCACTCACCGCCCACCGACATAAAGCCCACCTGCCAGGTGAGAAAGCCCAGGGTCAGCCCGGCAATCGCCCATTTTTTGGCAGCGCGAAATCCGGCCGCATCGGCATGGCGGGCGCGCAAGAGCTGGCTGCCGCCGACCCAGCACAGCAGCGCCGTCAGCGTCTCCAGCGCAATGATGCCGGCATAGCCTAGGTGGTGGATCCATTCCGCATCGATGGCGCGGTAGAGGATGCCGTTGCCCGGGAAGGTGGTGTCCATCAGGAACACATGGTGCACAAAGGCAAAGTTGGTGGCGTAGTCGGTGATATTGCCAAAAGCCACCAAGGTGGCAAAGAAAGCCATGGCCAGCACCAGGGCGGACTTGGACAGACGAATCATCATTCGAAGCTCCAGACGTGAGAGTGTGAGAGAGGGATAGGAAAAGACAGACGGATGCCGTGGCGCCGAACAGCAAGGCTCGGCACCTGATCCATCAAAAGGGTGCCAACGCGGGGTTGGCGGGGAGGTGTGCAAAAAGCACGCAGGCGCGCAGATCGGGACTGGAAAACCTGAAGCCGGCAGCGGGTCTGGGAAACACGCAGGCCAACCGGATCGAATGTCGCGCCAGGAAGGAGGCTGGATTCTGCCAGCCCGCTGTGGAGGCTGTCAACGCTGGCCGATCCGGCCATAAAAAAACGCACGGCCCCAAGGGGAGTGCGTTCTTTGTTCCAACCGGGCTGCGGCCCGGTGGTTGATCAGCGAGGCGCGTTCAGCAAACGGGTCACATCGCGGTCATTGGGCAAGGCATAGTCATAGCCCGACAGGATGCGGCTGTCTTCGGTACGCACCAGCTTGAGGCTGACGTAGGTGAAGTTGGCAGCCGGCGAGAAGGTGCCGACCAGCACCATCGAGGCGTTCTGGCTGCGGGCAATGTCACGCATCTCGCGCGACAGCAGCAGCTCGCCGGTGCCTTCACGCACATACAGATCGGTGCGCAGCTTGACTTCCTTGACGTGGAAGCCCCGGGCGGCCATCTGGTTGGCGTAGATCTCGGACAAGGTGCGGCCCAGTGGCGACGAGGCGCCCATGTTGTTCACATTGACCACGGTGGCTACCAGCACAGGGCCGGTACCGGTCGACTGGGGAGCGACCGAGGCGGTCAGCTTGTTGATCGCATCCTGGCTGTTGGCCAGGAAGACGCTGGCGTCGGCAGCCTGGTAGGTCGGCTCACTGCGCACCGTGCTCACGGGCTGGGCAGGATCCATCCAGCTGGCGCAACCGGCCAGCACAGCGGCAGAGGCCACAGCGGCCAGGGTGGTCAGACGCTGCATCATTTGCCCACCACCTTCATGTTGACGGCGCGGTAGGCTTCGGTCTTGGCGAACTGGCCGACGGTGGCGTTGTCAACATAGTAGACATTGGACTTGCGCGCGACATACTGGCCCTGGCGCAGCACCGTGGTGGTCAGCAGCACTTCGGAGTACGCCGGGGCACCTGCGATGGTGGCGGCCTGGTAGTCGGTGCCGATGGTCGGGCTCACGCCGGCGACGACCTGGCCGTTGTCGCCTTCATAGGCCCAGTTGCCCGCTTGTTGCAGGTTGTGGTGCACGACCTTGGCGTCGTAGCTCACTTCGAGCTGCTGGCCGGGGGTGGTGTAGACCGATGCGCCGTGCTGCACCAGCTTGGTCACGACCAGGTCGTGGAACACGCTGTCAAAGGCGCTAGCGTTCTGTGGCAGGGCCACATACAAAGGCGTCTTGGCGTTCAGACCATTGCGCTCCAGGGTGGCCAGCGTGTCGGCCACCACGTCGCTGGCCATCAGGTCCCAGTGGCCCGCAGCGCGCACCTTCATCTGGGTTGGTTGTGCATAGTTGGCGCCGTATGGAACGGGCGCCTCTACCGCGCAACCCGTCAACGCAAGCACGGCGCTTGCCAGCGCCGCCGCTCCGATGGTCTTTTTCAAAGCCATGTTTCCCTCCTCGGAATTAGATAGCCGACGGGCCAACACCCGCCCAGGCTTGCATCCATTGTTGTAGATGTGGTGCTACCAAGACAAGTGAAACGATCCAAAGTGCGAGTAGAGCCACGCATTTTGTTGTTTTTGCTCACACTTTAGAAACGCCATTTGTCCACTGAATAAGCTCAGCCTGCCGCGCGTTTTTGCAGAATCTCGAAAGCTGGCAAGGTCTTGCCTTCCAATACTTCCAAAAAGGCACCGCCGCCGGTGGAGATATAACCAATCTTGTCCTCGATGCCGTACTTGGCAATGGCCGCCAAGGTATCACCGCCACCGGCAATGCTGAAGGCGGGCGACTGGGCAATGGCCTGGGCCAGGGTTTCGGTGCCATGTGCAAACGCATCGAACTCGAACACGCCCACCGGGCCGTTCCAGACGATGGTGCCGGCCTTCTTGAGCTGCTCGGCCAGGCGGGCGGCCGTCTCGGGGCCGATATCGAGGATCAGGTCGTCATCAGCCACGTCGGTGGCGCGCTTGGTGGTCGCCTCGGCGTCGGCCGCAAAGGTCTTGGCCACCACCACATCGGTCGGAATCGGCACATCGGCGCCGCGTGCGGCCATGGCATCGATCACGGCCTTGGCGTCACCCACCAGGTCGGCCTCGGCCAGCGATTTGCCAATGTTCAGGCCTGCCGCCAGCATGAAGGTGTTGGCAATGCCGCCGCCGACGATCAGCTGGTCCACCTTGCTGGACAGCGCCTGCAGGATGGTCAGCTTGGTCGAGACCTTGGAGCCCGCGACAATGGCGACCAGCGGGCGCGCCGGCGCGGCCAGTGCCTTGGTGATGGCATCGATCTCGGCCGACAGCAGCGGGCCGGCGCAGGCAATCTTGGCGTACTCGGCAATGCCGTAGGTCGTGCCTTCGGCGCGGTGGGCCGTGCCAAAGGCGTCGTTCACATAGATGTCGCACAGCTGGGCGAGCTTTTGCGCCAGCGCCGGCAGGTTCTTCTTCTCGCCGACATTGCTGCGGCAGTTCTCCAGCATCACGACCTGGCCGGGGGCCACGGTGACGCCACCCACCCAGTCAGCGATCAGCGGCACCTCACGGCCCAGCAGCTGGCCCAGGCGCTGGGCGACCGGGGCGAGCGAGTCCTCAGGCTTGAACGCGCCCTCGGTGGGGCGGCCCAGGTGGCTGGTCACCATCACGGCGGCGCCAGCCTTGAGCGCCATCTCGATCGCAGGCACCGAGGCGCGCACGCGCGTGTCTTCGGTGATCTCGCCCGCGTCATTGAGCGGCACATTCAGGTCGGAGCGGATAAAAACGCGTTGGCCTTGCACCTTGCCTTGGGCACACAGGTCGGAGAAACGAAGGATATTCATGGGAATGGCTACCAAAGAGTCTAGAAACTGGGGCGCGCGCCATGCAGGGGCCTGCGCATGGCCGCCATTGTAGAGGCCTGCCCAGCCCGCCCCAAGCAGCGGGTCGCGCTCGCGTCTCTCAGCCTCGGCTTACCAGCCCAGGCCGATATGCAGCGGCAGGTAGACCGCCATGCCCACCACAATCGTGCCCAGGATGCCGCGCTTCTTGAAGTAATAGATGGTCGCGCAGATCACCGCCGGAATGCGGGCATCGAGCACGGTGTCGGTCAGCTCGCCCTTGACCATCAACAGCTCGGGCGCAATGACGGCCATCAACGCGGCCAGCGGCGCGTATTTGAGGCCGCGCTTGAGCCAGTCGGGCAAGGGCAGCTCGTTCTTCGGGATCATGAAGAACGCGCGGGTGACCACGGTGATGACGGTCAGGCCCACGATGGCGGTGAGCTGGTAGAGCAGATCCCAGTCGTCCTGGCTCATCGCACATGCTCCTCACGCACGGGCACGGCCGTGGTGCCATCGTCGGGCTGCTCGGGCCCGGGCGATGGCAGGGGTTTGTTCTTGGCCACGACCACGATCTTGGGCTTGCGCCCGCGCTGGTCCACCGCCTCGACCAAGAGGCCGATCGTGACCGCACAGGCAATCGCCACCAGGATATTGAGCTTGAGCGGAATGCCATAGGCCGCAATCGCCGCCGTCGCGGCCACCAATGCCGCCACCTTGGTGGCGCGGTCGATCAGCATCGAATAGAGCACACCCAGCAGTGCCAGCACGCCGGCAAAGCCCAGGCCCCATTCCAGCGGTACCACATTGGCCAGCAAGATGCCGGCAATCGAGAAGCCCTGCCAGGTCACAAAGTTGAGCGACGAGGCGCCCCAGAAGTAGTAGACCTGCTGGGGCTTGGCCACCGGCGCGGTGTAGCGGCGCATAAAGGCGACAAAGATCACATCACCGCTGAAGTAACCAATGCAGAGCCGGTGCCACAGCGGCAGATGGGCAAAATAGCTGCGCCACATGCTCGACAGAATGACAAAGCGCAGGTTCACGCAGGCGGCGGTGAACCAGACCACCCACATCGGCGAGCCCATCGCCATCAGCGGCAGCACGGCCAGCTGGGCGCTGCCGGCATAGACCACCAGGGACATGAAGATGGCCATCGGCGCGGAGATACCCGCCTTGACCATGGCCACACCGGTGACCAGCGCCCATGCGGCAATGCCCACGGCCGTGCCCGACATGTCGACCACGCCGGCACGGAAACTGGGGTGGTCGATGGCGCGGCGCCGGTGGTGCAGGCTCATGGAGCCGCCACGGAGAGCCTGTCGTCACCCAACACCTGGCCGGGTTGCAGCGCATGGCCGCGCAGAAAATCGGCCGCCTGCAAGCGCTTGCCACCGGGCCGCTGCAGTTCGCTGATGCGCAAGGCACCTTCGCCGCAAGCCACCTCAATGCCCTGGCCATCGGCCGCCAGCACCTGGCCGGGAACGGCATCGGCGGGCGCATGCCGCTCGGGCTGTGCTGCCCAAATCTTGACCACCTCATCACCGACGCGGGTCGAAGCAGCCGGAAAGGGGTTGAAGGCGCGCACACGGCGGTCAATCTGCTCGGCGCTCAGCGTCCAGTCGATGGTGCTTTCGGCCTTTTCAATCTTGTGCGCGTAGGTGATGCCTTCTGCCGGTTGCGGCTCGCGCTGCAAACGGCCCTCGGCGCTCAAGGCCAGCGCCTGCACCAGCATGCGGCCGCCCAGCTCTGCCAGCTTGTCGTGCAGGCTGGCGGTGGTGTCATCGGCGGCAATGTCCAACGCTTCGACCAGGCACATGTCGCCGGTATCGAGGCCCGCATCCATCTGCATGATGGTGACGCCGGTCTGGGCATCGCCCGCCTCGATCGCGCGGTGGATGGGTGCGGCGCCGCGCCAGCGCGGCAGCAGGCTGGCGTGGATGTTGAGGCAGCCCTTGGCGGGCAAATCCAGCACCCATTGCGGCAGGATCAGGCCGTAGGCGGCGACGACCATCACATCGGGCTGTGCCGCCAGCAGCGCCGCGCGTGCAGCAGCCGCTTCTTGCGGGTATTTGCCATCGAGCCGCAGGCTGAGCGGCTGGCTGACGGCGATACCGTGCGCCAGCGCGCATTGCTTGACCGGAGAGGCCTGCAGCTTCATGCCGCGGCCGGCGGGCCGGTCGGGCTGGGTCAGCACCAGCGGCACCTCGTGACCGGCGGCCAGCAACTGCTCGAGAGCCACACGGGCAAATTCCGGCGTGCCGGCAAAAACTACTTTCATGTCTTTTTTTAGGTAAGAGGCCAGTTGCGATCAGGCCACGCTGACCGGCTGTCAATCGCGCTGGCGGGGCTCGGGCAAAGGCTCATCCATGAACATCAGCTTTTGCACCACACCTTGCGGATCGATATGCACATGCGCGAATCGCTTGATGCCATTGTCCCAGAATCGGTAGGTCCAGACCTGTCCCGTGAAGCTCCAGACCCGGGTGGTTTCCATCGGCGGGCCAAAATCCTGCAGCAACTGCTGCTCGCTGAACTGGCCCATTGGGATCGCGCCGAAGTTCTCGGCCGTCAGCACCTGGGTGGTGGTCTGCAGTTGGCCATCGGCGCCAAAGCGCAGCTGGTAGGCCTCGCGCCCCATCGGCTGGGTGGTGTAGAGCCAGCGCTCAGCTCCGCCGTCGAGCTTTTTGACGGTATTGGCAGGGCCGAGCTTGCTCAGCACCTCCTGCTGCGGGGTGCCGGGCTTGAACTGGGTGGGATAGGCACAGCCCGCCAGGGCGGCGCACAGGATGAGCAATGCCATCGCGCCCCACGCGCGGCCGGGCAGCCAGCTCCGTGAAGATCGCGCCGTGCCCATATCAGCCCTTGGCGTCGGCCAGCTCGCGCTTTTGCTGCTTGACCAGCTTGGACTTGATGCGGTTGCGCTTGAGGGGCGAGAGGTACTCGACAAACACCTTGCCCAGCAGGTGGTCCATTTCATGCTGGATGCAGATGGCCAGCAGGCCTTCGGCGTCGATCTCGCGGCTGTTGCCGTTCTCATCGAGTGCCCGGATCTTGACCGCCACCGAGCGCTCGACACCGTCATAAATGCCGGGCACGGACAGGCAGCCTTCGTCGCCGACCTGCTTTTCATCGCTGGCCCAGAGGATTTCCGGGTTGATGATGGTCATGGGCTCGTTGCGCTCTTCAGAGACGTCGATCACCACCACGCGCTCATGCACGTCGATCTGCGTGGCTGCCAGGCCGATACCGCTGGCGTCGTACATGGTGGCCAGCATGTCCTGGACCAAGGTACGGATGCGGTCATCGACCACGGCCACGGGCTTGGCGACCTTGTGCAGACGGGGATCGGGGTAGCAGAGAATCGGGAGGATAGACATAGTTTTCGCTCTTGAATGTCGTTATTTTCGCCACTTTTGCGCTTCAATGCCCAGATGGCTTGCAATAATCATTGATCGATCAAGGGCTTGGCCCGAGAATCAGAGGCAATTACAAACATTGACAGCAGGCCCACTGTGGCCTGCCAGCGACTGAGAGGGAGTCACCCGGCCATGCGAGCATCCACCACGCCCCTGTTCCACCAGCTGCGCAGCAGCGCCGTTGCAGTCGCCTGCATGGCCTGCGCCGGCATGAGTGCCTGGGCCGCCACCCCGGCCGCGCAGTTGCCGGTCACCGCGCAGCAGCGCAGCACCGCCCAGCAAGTGGCGGCGCAGGGCATCCCCGAGGCCGACCTGGTCGCCAATGCGCCTGAGAGCTACGTGGTCAAGCGGGGCGATACGCTGTGGGATATCTCGCGCATCTACCTGCAGCAGCCCTGGCGCTGGCCGGCACTGTGGGGCATGAACCTGCAGGCCATCGCCAACCCGCACCTGATCTACCCCGGCCAGACCCTGTACCTGGAGCGCCGCAATGGCATGGCGCGCCTGGTCACCTCGCGCTCAGGGGAGGACGAAGTCATCCGCATCTCGCCGCGCGTGCGCAGCGAGAGCCTCTCGGGCACCGCGCTGCCTGCCGTCAACCAGCGCCTCATCGAGGCCTTCCTGGTCGAGCCCGAAGTGCTGGCCGCCGGCGAGAGCGAAAAAGCCCCGCGCCTGGTCGGTGCCGCGCAAGAGCGCGCCCTGCTGTCGCCGGGCGACCGCGTCTATGGCCGCTCGGCTGACCAGTCGCTGGAGACGGGCCAGGAGCGCCAGTACTACCGCGTGTTCCGCAATGCCGTGCCGATGGTCGACCCCGAAAACAATGCCGTGCTGGGCTATGAAGCCCAGTACCTGGGCAAGGTCCAGGTGATGGCCGGTGAGCGCAAGGAGACAACGCTGGATGCCAAGGGGAATGCCCACACCGACCCGGTGCCCGCATCGCTGGACATCACGTCGGTGAAGGAAGAAATCCGCATCGGCGACAAGCTGCTGCCGATGCCGCGCGCCAATGTCACCAGCTATGTGCCGCATGCGCCCGATGAGCACCTGCAAGGCAGCGTCGTGTCCATCTATGGCAGCAACAGCGTGGCCTATGCCTCGCGCAACAACGTGATCGCCATCAACCGGGGCCAGGCCGACGGCGTCGAGCTCGGCCATGTCTTCCGCCTGATGACGCGCGGCGCGCGCATCAAGGACAAGACCGACAGCGACCAGACCGTCATCAAGCTGCCCAACGAGGCCAATGGCCTGGCCATGGTGTTCCGCACGTTCGACAAGGTGTCCTACGCGCTGATTCTGGAAGCCAAGGAAGGCGTGAAGGTGGGCGACTCGCTGATCTCGCCCGACTACCGCCCCTGATACGGGTAACCGGGAAGGCGGCTCTTGCCCATGACCGAACAAGAGCTGCATGACTGGTTGCGCCTGAGTGCCACGCCCGGCCTGGGCAATACCGCTATCCGGCGGCTGCTCGCGCGTTTTGGGCTGCCCGCTGACGTGCTGGCCCAGACCAGCGCCGCGTTGGAGAGCTGCATCACGCCCGAGCAAGCCCGGGCGCTGCACCACCCCAGCCCCGAGCTGCAAGCGCTGCAGGCGGCCACCTGGGCCTGGCTGACCAGCGCGCCCGCCCCTTTGCAGCGCCATGTGCTGACCCTGGGCGATGCCGATTACCCGGCGTCCTTGTTGGAAACCGCCGACCCGCCGGTGCTGCTCTACATCACCGGCCATGCACGCTGGTTTGGCGCGCAAGGGCTGGCCTGGCCGCACCGGGCGCTGGCGCTGGTCGGCAGCCGCAACCCCACGCCCCAGGGCGAGCTCAATGCCCGCGCTTTTGCGCAGACCCTCGCGCGCCAGGGCGTGACCGTCATCTCCGGCCTGGCGCTGGGCATTGACGCCGCCGCCCATGCGGGCGCGCTGGAGGCCGCAACGGCGACGCAGCCCGCCACCATTGCCGTGATCGGCACCGGCATCGACCGGGTCTACCCCCGGGCCAACCACCCATTGGCCGCGCAGATTGCCGAGCAGGGCTGGATCGTCAGCGAATACCACCTGGGCACGCCCCCGCTGGCGCAGAACTTTCCCAAGCGCAACCGGCTGATTGCCGGCCTGGCCTGCGGCACCTTGGTGGTCGAGGCCGCGACCGCCTCCGGCTCCCTGGTCACCGCCCGCCTGGCCAGCGAGCAGGGGCGCGAGGTCTTCGCCATCCCCGGCTCCATCCATGCGCCGCAAAGCAAAGGCTGCCATGCGCTGATCCGCCAGGGCGCCAAGCTGGTGGAATCGGTGGAAGATATTCTGGAAGAGCTGCCGGCGCTGGGCGGTGCAGCCGCGCGGGCGCCAGCTGCAGAACCTGCCCCAGCGGCCGCGCCTGGCGCAGCGGCCAGCAACGACAAGAATGACCAGGGTTTGCTCCAAGCGCTGGGCTTTGACCCGGTCGATCTGGACAGTCTGTGCAGCCGCACCGGCATCGATATCGCCAGCCTGCAGATCCAGCTGCTGGAGCTCGAACTCCAAGGCCAGGTGGCGCGCCTGCCCGGCGGCTTGTTCCAGCGCCTGGCGGCAGGCTAGATCCAGCAGCCTTACTGCAGGAGCCGCTCGGGGTTGGCCTCGATCTTGGCCAGCGCATCGCGCGCGGCGCGCGCGGTGATGCCTTCGGCATCGCGCGGCAGCAACAGGCCGGCCTGCAGGTAGTGGCCCATGCGCCGCATCTGGAAGAGAAAGCACGAGCCGCTCAGCGCTGCAAACAGATGCAGCTGCTTGTGCTGGCTGTGCCAGACATACTGCACCTGCAGCGGGCTGGCATTGTGGTCCAGCAGGAACCAGTTGCCCAGCGACAGGTTTTTCGCCCACTCCAGCACTTCGGGCTGTACCAGCGCACCATCATCGGCAATCACCTGGATGCTGCTGGTGTCGATGCCCAGCATCAGCTCGATGCTCTCGGCGCTGAGCGGGTACTCCTCGGTCACCACCTCATCAAGGGCATCTTCCAGATGGGCCAGGCGCTCAGCCAGCGCAATGATGCGCTCCTGCGGGATCTCATTGGTCTTGGCCAGGAAGGCCTCGGCCACGATGTCCATCAGGCTCTTGATCATCTCGTCCTGGCGCTCACCGACGATGTTCGACAAGGTCAAACCCTGGCGCAGCACGGTTTGCAACAGCGGCAACTGGCGGATCACCTTGGCGCGCTCTTCCTTGCTGGGCTTGGCCGACGCCGACCAGACCAGGTCCAGCGCGGCTTTCTTGAATTTTTGCGTGTTCTCGTGCTCGGCGCCAAAGCGGATGGCCGACATGGCCAGCACATCGGACCACTGCTTGAACAGGAATTCGCGCACATCGCTGTCCACCGGCATCTCCAGCAGCATGTCGCGCAGCTGGATCGTGTACTGGATGGCCAGCGTTTCCTTTTGCTCGATCTGCTGGGCCAGGCTCACCAGCTCGCGCGCGGTGGCAGTCTGGCCGGTCAGGTTCTTTTCGAGGAATTTCTGGAATTCCTTGAGCACCAGCTGGAACACGCGGCTGCCGGTGTCCGGGTACTGCTCGATGACCTGCACCACCCGCTTGACCTCGGCCTCCAAGGTCGTGCCATTGAGCGCAGCGGCCTCAAAGCCCAGCACGCAGGCGCCCATGCGGTCGATCAGCTGGCGCGCGGGGTGCTCGGTGTCGTTGAAGAACGCCGGCTCGGCCAGCGCCACGCGCAGCACCGGCACCTGCAGGCGTGCAAACCAGATGCGGATACCGGCCGGGATGCGGTCTTCGTTCAGGATGCTCTGGAACATCAAGGCGATGATCTCGATGATCGCCTTTTCCTCGTCGGACGAGGCCACGCTCTTGAGTGCCGACGATTGCTGGCGCACCGCCAGTGCCACCGGCGCCACCACCTGTCCGGGGTCAAAATCATCATCGGCCGGCGCGGTATGGAACCAGGCCGACTGGATCGCCGTGGGCGGCGAGACCAGCGCATGCTGCAGCGCTGGCGAGATCACATAGCCGCCAGCGTCTCCCAGGGAGGCGCGCACCGAGGTCGGCCCGCCATTGGAGCGGCTGCCAGCGACATTCTGCAAAAAGCCCCGCAGCTGCGCCAATACGCCCTGGCTCTTCTGGCGGGCTGCACCCATGGCCACCCAACCGGGGGCACCGGCGCCGCCAGCTGGCATCAGGCCCGAAGGCATGCTGGCCGCACCCGAGGCCGCGCCTGCGGCCCCTTGCGCTGCAGCCATGCCGCCCGCCTGCTGGGCGGCAGCGGCTGCCGCAGCAGCTGCCGCCGGTGCATGGCGCTCGCTTTCAGTGCGTTTGATGCGGTAGCTGCGCAGCTCGTCTTCGCTGGCCGCGCCTTGCTCGTCATAGAAGCGCCGCACCGCCGTGTAGCCGCTGATGCCCAGGGGCGCCAGCGCTTCGAGCATCGGCGTCCAGAGCAGGTCCAGCGTCTTGCGGCTGAGGCCCGCGGCTTCCCAGGCTTCGATCAGCCGCAGGCACCAGGTCTCGGGGCGCAGCGCGTCAGCTGGGCCCAGCTCCTGGTCTTCCAGAAACTGGGTCACGCGGCGCACGCTGTCCAGCTCCAGCGCCACCAGCTCCAGCAGCTGGGCTGCCAGGCGCGAGGCGATGATGCGGCCTTCGATGGCCTCGTTGCTGACCAGCTCGAAGCTGGTGATGGTGGGGGGCGCTGCCACCGGCTCGGGGGCCGGCTCGCCCGCCAGCAGGCTTTGGCGCAGCAGCCTGTTGGCGCTGTCCAGCCAGGCTTGCTGGCGGCTGTCAAACTCGGTAATGGCAGCCGACAGCGCGACATGCGAGCGGGCGGGATCGGTACTGGGCCGCGCCATGATCTGGAGCAGCTCGGCGCGCAAGCGCGCTGCCACCCCGGGCAGACCCACGCACAAGCCCCCGACAAATCTCAGCCGCGCTTCACGGGCGAGCTTTTTTTGCCAGGTGCGATGGTGCGAAGGTGCAACAGCCACAGAAATCCCATCCCTTATCGGTCTGCTTTATACCGTAGCCCCGGCATTGGGGTCGTTCGGGTCCAGGTCCTTTTGGCTGACCTTGACCAGGTCTTCGCGCTTGACGCCCAGCCACATGGCGATGGCCGCAGCGACGAACACCGACGAGTAGATACCAAAAAGAATACCAATGGTCAGCGCCAACGCAAAGTAATGCAAGCTGGCACCGCCAAAAAGAAACATCGACAGCACCATCGCTTCGGTGGAAGCGTGGGTGATGATGGTCCGGCTCATCGTCGAGGTGATCGCGTGGTCGATCACTTCGGGCGTGCTGAGCTTGCGGAACTTGCGGAATGCCTCGCGGATTCGGTCAAAGATCACCACCGACTCATTGACCGAGTAGCCCAGCACCGCCAGCACACCGGCGAGCACGGCCAGCGAGAACTCCCACTGGAAGAAGGCGAAAAAGCCCAGGATGATCACCACGTCATGCAAGTTGGCCACGGCCGCAGCCACACCGAACTTCCACTCAAAGCGCATGGCCAGGTAGATCACGATGCCCAGCACCACGGCGCCCAGCGCCATCAGGCCGCCATGCACCAGCTCCTCACCGACCGAAGGGCCGACGAACTCGCTGCGCAGCAAGGTCACCCCCGGGTCTGCCGCCTTGAGCGCGCCCATGACCTTCTCGCCCTGCTGGGCCGTGGTCACGCCTTTTTCGATCGGCAGGCGGATCATCACGCGGTCAGCGCTGCCCACGTTCTGCACCAGGATGTCCTGGTAGCCGAGCGAGGCGACCTGTTCGCGGATCTTGCCCACGTCCGCTGGCTGCTCGTAGGCCACCTGCATGACGGTGCCGCCGGTGAACTCCACCGACAGGTGCAGGCCACGGGTGGTCAGGAAGAACACCGCCAGCACAAAGGTGATGACCGAAATCGCGTTGAGCACCAACGCGTATTTCATGAAAGGGATGTCTTTTTTGATACGGAAGAATTCCATGGTCTTCCTCCTTAACGTTTAGCAGATGCCACGGAGCGGTGGTCTTCGCCCTCGGGCTTCCAGACCTGACCGATCGACACGCTCTTGAGCTTCTTGCGGCGGCCATACCAGAGGTTGACCAGGCCACGCGAGAAGAACACGGCCGAGAACATGCTGGTCAGAATGCCGATGCAGTGCACCACGGCAAAGCCGCGCACTGGGCCCGAGCCAAAGGCCAGCAGCGCCAGGCCCACGATCAAGGTGGTGACGTTGGAGTCCAAGATGGTGTGCCAGGCATGTTCATAACCGGCATGGATGGCCGCCTGCGGCGATGCGCCAGCACGCAACTCTTCGCGCACCCGTTCATTGATCAGCACGTTCGAGTCAATGGCCACACCGATGGCCAGTGCCATGGCGGCAATGCCCGGCAGGGTCAGGGTGGCCTGCAGCATCGACAGGATGGCCAGCAGCAGCAAGACGTTCACGCCCAGCGCAATGGTCGAGACCACGCCAAAGATCATGTAGTAGATGCACATGAAGACGGCAATCGCGATGAAGCCGCCCACAATGCTCTTGATACCGGCTTCCACGTTCTCTTTGCCCATGCTGGGGCCGATCGTGTATTCCTCGATGATTTCCATCGGCGCAGCCAGCGAGCCGGCGCGCAACAGCAGCGAGGTATCGCTGGCTTCCTTGGTCGTCATGCTGCCCGAGATCTGCACGCGGCCGCCACCGATTTCGGAGCGGATCACCGGCGCGGTCACGACCTGGCCCTTGCCCTTTTCAAACAGCAGGATGGCCATGCGCTTGCCAATGTTCTCGCTGGTGACCTGCTTGAAGATGTTTGCGCCCTTGCCGTCCAGCGTCAGGTTCACGGTCGCTTCATGGGTCTGGCTGTCAAAGCCGGGCTGCGCGTCGTTCAGGTTCTCGCCGGTCAGGATGACCTGCTTTTTCACGACAATCGACTGGCCATGCGGGTCGCTGTATTTTTCAGAGCCAAAAGGCACGGGGCCGGTGCCCATTTCGGCAGCGCGCGCGTCCGAGCTGTCGTCGACCATGCGCACTTCCAGGGTCGCGGTACGGCCCAGGATGTCCTTGGCCTGCGCGGGATCCTGCACGCCGGGCAACTGCACGACGATGCGGTCGGAGCCTTGCTGCTGGATCACCGGCTCGGCAACGCCCAGCTCATTGATACGGTTGTGCAAGGTGGTGATGTTCTGCTTGAGCGCTTGCTCTTGCACGCTGCGCAGCGATTCAGGCTTGATGTTGGCGCGCACCACATAGGCGCCGCCCGTGCTGACCACGTTGGCCTGCAGGTCGGGCATGGTGTCCACAATCAGGTTGCGCACCGTCGTGGCCGTGGCCTCGTCTTGCAGGCGCACTTCGAGCGACTGGCCTTCGCGGTTCACCCCGCCATGGCGAATCTTCTTGTCGCGCAGCGCCAGACGCACATCGCTGGTCAGCGCTTCGGTGCGCTTGGTCAGTGCCGCCTGCATGTCCACCTGCAAGGTGAAGTGCACGCCACCGCGCAAGTCCAGGCCCAGGTACATGGGCTTGGCATGCAAGGCGGTGAGCCAGGCGGGTGAGCGGGAGATCAGGTTCAGCGCCACCACATAGGAGGGGTCGCTGGTGTCCGGGATCAAGGCGCGCTCAAGCACGCCCTTGGCCTTGAGCTGCTCGTCTTCCTTGTCGAAGCGGGCGCGGATCGAGCCGTTTTCCAGCGCGATGCTCAGCGGCTTGACGTCGGCATCGGCCAGCACCGTCTCCACGCGCTGCTGCAATGCAGAATCGACCGTGACAGTCGCCTTGACCGAGGCGACCTGGACTGCAGGCGCCTCACCAAAAAAGTTGGGCAGGGTGTATACAACCCCTACCAGAAGCGCGATCACAATGATCGCGTACTTCCAGACCGGATAACGGTTCATGATCGCGCTCTTACCTTACGCAAAATAGAAGGCGCAGCCATGCTGCGCCAATTGCTGTTTCAACGATGGATTACTTCAGCGTACCCTTGGGCAGCACCTGCACCACAGCACCACGCTGCAGTTGCACGACGACGCCCTGGGCCAACTCTACTTGCAGGAACTGTTCGTCCAGGCCCACCACGCGGCCCACCAGGCCACCGTTGGTCGCCACTTCGTCGCCCTTGACCAGCGCGTCGATCATCGCACGGGCTTCCTTTTGGCGCTTCATCTGAGGACGGATCATCAGGAAATACAGCACCACAAACATCAGCACCAAAGGCAGCATGCTGGTGAGGGTGGAGGTCATGCCGCCGGAGGCAGCAGCAGCCGGTGCGGTCTGGGCAAAAGCAGAAGAGATAAACAAATGAAGCTCCCAACGTGGATGCAGGCCTTGCCTGGATGACCAAAACCAAGGCCCAAAGAGAAGCATTGTATGCGTGCCCCTCTGCGAACACCCAGGCAATACCTTGGATGCCTCTGGTTTTTCCGGTTGTTTTCATGGAATTAAGCAGTTTTCGTGCCAGCGTATTGGTAGAAGCCACTATGGCTAACACAGCAGATCCGATGGTATTTACGCGCCCAAATGCCTGGCCCATCCTGTGGGAGCCCCGCTAGATATGACAAATTTGTCATACCATCCACCCCGGCAGGCTGACAAAAAAGCCGCCAGGCACGGTGTCCTGGCGGCTTGGTCGGCATAGTGTGCAGAGGCTGATGGCCAATAGCTTTACACCCGAGCCGGTTCTGGCTTGGCGGCCACCGGCGCATTGCCGGCATCCGCTGGGGCATGCCAGCGCGCCATCAGCTGCTGCCATTTGGCACGGGCTGCAGCCAGGTGGCGCTCCTTGACATGGCCGTAGCCACGGATGTCTTCGGGGATGCTGGCGATCTCGACGGCCAGCGCCAGGCGCTCTGCGCTCAGGCCCCGCAGCAGCTCCTCGATGCAGGCGCGGTACTCCAGGATCAACGCGCGCTCGGTGCGGCGCTCTTCGGTGCGGCCAAAGATATCGAGTGCGCCGCCGCGCAGGCCCTTGAGCCCCGCCATCACGCCAAAGGCCTTGCGCATCCAGCCGCCATAGGCCTTCTTGACCAGCTCGCCCTTGTCGTTGCGCTTGGCCGTGGTGGGCGGCGCCAGGTGGTGCACGATCTTGTAGTCGCCTTCGAACATGCTGGCAATCTTCTCGCTGAACTCGGCTGTGGTGTGCAGGCGCGCCACCTCGTACTCGTCCTTGTAGGCCATCAGTTTGAACAGATAGCGCGCCACCGCTTGCGACAGGCGCGTGCTGCTGCCCAACTTGGCTTCGGCCGCATGCACCTGGTTCACAAAGGCCTGGTAGTCGGCCGCATAGGCGCTGTCCTGGTAATCGGTGAGGAATGCCACGCGCTTGGTCACCAGCTCTTGCAGGGAGGGTTTCTTCACCAGCTGGATCACCTGCTGGGCAGCAAACATGGCCTGCACCTGGGTCAGGTTGGCAGCGCACTGGCGGCCCCACTCAAATGCGGCCTTGTTGTTGTCCACCTGCACGCCGTTCAGCTCCATCGCCCGCATCAGCGCGGCATGGGACAGCGGCACCCGGCCCTTTTGCCAGGCGTAACCCAGGATCAGCGGGTTGGTGTAGATGCTGTCGCCCAGCGCCTGGGTGGCAATGTGCTCGGCATCGAACATGCCCACACCCTGTTGGCCCACCGCCGCCAGGATCGCCGATTCACAGCCCGCCTCGGGGAACTGCCAGTTCGGGTTGTGCACAAAGGCCGCCGTGGGCGCGCCATGGGTGTTGAGCGCCACAAAGGTGCGGCCCTGTTGCATCGCAGCCAGGGTGGTCTTGTTGGCCGCGACAATGGGGTCGCAGCCAATGATGAGGTCAGCCTTGGCCGTGTCCACCTTGGTGGTGTAGATGGCATCGGGCGAATTGGCGATCTGGATATGGCTCCAGGTCGAGCCGCCCTTTTGCGCGAGACCTGCCGCATCCTGCGTGACCACGCCCTTGCCTTCCAGGTGCGCGGCCATGCCCAGCAACGAGCCGATGGTGATCACACCCGTGCCACCGACACCGGCCACCACAATGCCCCAGGCCTGGGTGGCCACGGGCAATACCGGATCGGGCAAGGCCGGCAGCTTGGCCATATCGCCCTTTTTCTCCTTCTTGGCTTTTTTCAGCTGGCCGCCTTCGATGGTGACAAAGCTTGGGCAAAAGCCTTTGACGCAGGAGAAATCCTTGTTGCAGGTGCTTTGGTTGATCTTGCGCTTGCGGCCAAAACCGGTCTCGACTGGCTCGACCGACAGACAGTTGGACTGCACCGAGCAGTCGCCGCAGCCCTCACACACCGCCTCATTGATGATGACGGTCTTGGCTGGCGTGGCCAGCGTGCCGCGTTTGCGGCGGCGGCGCTTTTCGGTCGCGCAGGTCTGGTCGTAGATGATGGCTGTCGTGCCCTTGAGCTCGCGGAACTCGCGCTGGATGCGGTCGAGCTCGTCGCGGTGGTGCACGGTCACGCCTGCGCCCAGCTGCACGCCTTGGTATTTTTCCGGCTCATCGGTCACGATAACCAGCTTCTTGACCCCTTCGGACAACAGGCTGGTCATGATCTGCAACACCGAGTGGCCCTCGGGCCGCTCGCCCACGCGCTGGCCACCGGTCATGGCCACCGCATCGTTGTAGAGCACCTTGTAGGTGATGTTCACGCCCGAGGCAATGCTCTGGCGGATGGCCAGCAGGCCGCTGTGGAAGTAGGTACCGTCGCCCAGGTTCGAGAAGATATGCTGGTCGGTCGTGAACGGCGCCTGGCCGACCCAGGTCACGCCTTCGCCGCCCATCTGCGTGAAGGTGCTGGTGTTGCGGTCGGGCATCCAGTTGACCATGTAGTGGCAGCCAATACCGGCCACCGCGCGGCTGCCTTCGGGCACGCGGGTGCTGGTGTTGTGCGGGCAGCCGCTGCAGAACCAGGGCAGGCGGTCCACCGACTCCTGCGTGCTGTCCTTGAGGCCTTGCTCACGCGCGGCAATCACCTGCAGGCGCGCATCCATGCGGCGCACGATGTCGTCAGGCACGCCCAGCTTCTTCAAGCGCTTGGCCAGCGCCTGCGCAATCAGCGCCGGGGTCAGGTCGGCCTTGGGGCGCAGCAGCCAGTGGTCGCTGGGGTTGGGCACCGACCACTCGCCGCCGGAGTGGTCGCCATCGGTCTCGTCAAACTTGCCCAGCACATGGGGGCGCACATCCGAGCGCCAGTTGTACAGCTCTTCCTTGAGCTGGTACTCGATCATCTGGCGCTTTTCCTCGACCACCAGAATCTCCTGCAGGCCCATCGCAAAGTCACGCGTGATGGAAGCCTCGAGCGGCCAGACCACGTTGACCTTGTGCAGGCGGATGCCCAGCTGGCGGCAGGTGTCGTCGTCCAGCCCCAGGTCGATCAGCGCCTGGCGCGTGTCATTGAAGGCCTTGCCGCTGGCGATGATGCCAAAGCGGTCCTTGGGCGTGGAGATGACGTTGTAGTTGAGCTTGTTGGCGCGGATATAGGCCAGCGCCGCATACCACTTGTAGTCCATCAGGCGCGCCTCCTGCTCCAGCGGCGCATCGGGCCAGCGGATGTGCAGGCCGCCGGGCGGCATCACAAAGTCATCGGGGGTGATGATGTTGACCCGGTCCGGGTCCACCGAGACGCTGGCCGAGGACTCCACAATCTCCTGGATCGTCTTCATGCCCGACCAGACGCCGGAGAAACGGCTCAGCGCAAAGGCATGCAGGCCCATGTCCAGGATGTCCTGCACGCTGGAGGGGAAGAACACCGGCGAGCCCACGGCCTTGAAGATATGGTCGCTCTGGTGCGCCGCCGTCGAGGACTTGCTGATGTGGTCATCGCCCGCCAGCGCAATCACGCCGCCGTGCTTGGCCGTGCCCGCCATGTTGGCGTGCTTGAACACGTCCACGCTGCGGTCCACGCCCGGGCCCTTGCCGTACCAGATGCCAAAGACACCGTCGAACTTCTTGCTCTGCGGGTACAGGTCGAGTTGCTGGGTGCCCCAGACGGCCGTGGCACCCAGCTCTTCGTTGACGCCGGGCTGGAACTCGATGTGGTTTTCCTTCAGGTGCTTCTTGGCCGCCCACAGCGCCTGGTCGTAGCCGCCCAGCGGCGAGCCCCGGTAGCCGCTGATAAAGCCTGCGGTATTGAGGCCCTGCAAGGCATCGCGCTGGCGCTGCAGCATGGGCAGGCGAACAAGGGCTTGCACCCCGCTCATGAAGGCACGGCCATGGGCCAGTGCGTATTTGTCGTCGAGCGTGACGGTTTCCAGCGCCTTGCGGACGGATTCGGGCAGTGAAGCGTTCATCACACACCTCCTTGGCCAACAAGCTCGTCGCCAAATACGCCACGTGCGGCTGCGCCGCCCGCTGCATATTTGTGTTGCAACCTGCGTTGCAGGTTGTCGTCCAGCGTTACCGTCTCCAGCGCTTTGCGGACGGACTCGGGGAGTGAGGCATTCATCGTCTTGTCTCCTGGGGAGAGCACCCGGTGGCCGCTTGTGGCAGGTCCGGGATTGTGGGGCGTTATAAGAATCTGGAACCAAGTCCAGCAGCCAGCGCAAAACACCCTGGCTTTCATCGCTGCAGTGTATGACGGGCAGCGAGAATAAAGTATTCTTTTCCTTGCCGGGGTTTACCTAGTATTTGAAAGAATCTTGCTCAATAATGGCGATAAATGAATCAAATTGACAAATTCGACTGGGCGATCCTCTACGAGCTGCAAAAAAACGCCCGTTTGACGAATGCCGAGCTGGCCCAGCGCGTGGGCCTGTCGGCCGCGCCCTGCTGGCGCCGGGTGCGCGCGCTCGAAGAGGCCGGCTACATCACCGGCTACCACGCGACTCTGGACCGCCATAAGCTCGGCCTGGGCGTGCTGGCCTTTGTGCGCGTCGATGCCGCGCAGAACACGGCCGACATCACCTTGCGCATGGAAGAATCGATCCGCCTGCTGCCCGAGGTCACGTCCTGCCACTACATCAGCGGCGCGGGCACCTTTGAGCTGCAGGTGGTCGCCAAGGACCTGGAGAGTTTTTCCAGCTTTATCCGCAATGTGCTGCTGCACCTGCCCAATGTGAAAGATGTGCACACCACCTTTTCGCTCGGCGAGGTGAAATCCAGCAGCGCCTTGCCGCTGCCGATGACAGCCAACCCCAAAGGCACGCCTTCGCGTTGACCGCTTTCGGCAATCAGCAGCTGCCATGCAAAAGGCCAGCCTCGCAGCTGGCCTGTTTGGCTAAACCCGGCGCATCAGCGCTTGGCCACACCCCGGGGCCACAGCACCCACAGCCGCAGCGGCTGCTTGACCCGGCCGGCAAAATCGCCCGCCTCATGGCCCCAGCCGGCAAAGTAGTCGGCGCGCACAGCGCCCAGAATCGCGCTGCCGGTGTCCTGCGCCATCACCAGGCGGTTGAGCTGCACGGTGGGGCCGGTGGACGACAGCCAGACGGGGGTGCCATAGGGGATGCTGCCCCGGTCCACCGCAATCGAGCGGCCAGGCGTCAGCGGCACGCCCTGGGCGCCATTGGGGCCAAACTCGGCATCGAGCGGCGACAGCGGCTCTTCCTTGAAGAAGACATAACGCGGGTTGCTCCAGAGCAGCTCGTTGACCCGGGTCGGGTTGGCGGCAATCCAGGCCTTGATGCCCGGCCAGGTCGCATCGCGCACCAGGCCCTGGTCGAGCAGCCACTTGCCAATGCTCTTGTAGGGGTGGTCATTGGTGGCGGCATAGGCCACGCGGATCAGGCGCACCGAGCCATCGGCCTCCTGGATGCGCACCCGGCCCGAGCCCTGGATGTGCAGCACCATCGCATCGACCGGGTCGTTGACCCAGGCAATCACCTTGTCCTGAAGCTCGGCCTGCACCTGCGGCAGGGTCTCGATCTGCTGGCGGCTGAACCAGGGCTTGCGCGTGCCCAGCGTGGCTGGTGAGCGGTACAGCGGGATCGAATAGCCATTGCCCGGCTGGCGCGTGCCATCGAGCATGGGCTCGAAATAGCTGGTCAGCATGCCATCGGGGTTGCCATCGAGCGATTCAACGCGGTAGGGCTGAAAGCGCGACACCATCCAGGCGCGCTGCTCTTCGGTCGAGGCCAGGCTCATGCGCCGTACTTCAGAACAGAACTGCGCAAACGGCGCGGGCGGGCGGCTGCAGCTTTTGATCCAGGCGTTCCAGGCATCGGCCAGGTTGTCCTGCTCCAGCCCGGGCACCGACGACCAGTGCACCGGCACCCAGCGGCTCTTGGCCTGCTGGATCGCCGGGGGCAGCGGCTCATTGGCATCGGGGGGCAGCACTTCGATGCTGCCCGATACCGGCGGGCGGGTGGTCGGCGAAGACGGTTGGTCCAAAGGGACTTGGCTGGAGCAGGCGGCCAGAATTCCTACAATCGCAGCCATCGACAGCGTACGTAAGGAGCGGGTACCGATGGGACTGATATTGCTGGAAGCGCTATTGGCGTTGGTCATACTGGTGGCGATCGTCTGGTGGACGATGTTTGCCGGTCGCAAAAAAGGGGAAATCGTAAGCAAAGATGAGCAGCCTCCTCGCGACTAGCTTGCGCAAATCGTAGGACATGGCCGCTCATTGCCGTCATTTTTACCATTTTTGAACTTTGTCTCTGGCATTTGGCAGTTCTACTGCCCACAATTTGCATCCACGGCCTGCCCCATTTCCGGAGCGGCCCTTGCATCAGAGGAGTTCAAGCATGCGTAAACAAATTCTAGTCTCTGCCGTTGCCAGTCTGGCCATCCTGAGCGGTTGCGCCAACATGTCTGACACCCAACGCCAAACCGCCACCGGCGCCGGCGTGGGCGCACTTGGCGGCGCTGCCGTGGGTGCGATCGCTGGCGGCCATGCCGGCTCGGGCGCGGTGATCGGTGCGGGTATCGGCGCGCTGGGCACCTATATCTGGTCGCAGCACATGCAAAAGCAAAAGCAGGAGATGGAGCAGGCCACCCAGGGCACCGGTGTGGTGGTGACGCAGACGCCGGACAACCAGCTCAAGCTCGATATCCCCAGCGACATCTCGTTCCAGACCAACCGCTCGGACATCCAGGGTAACTTCGCGCCGATCCTGGACCGCTTTGCCGAAGGCCTGCGCAACAACCCCAATGCCCAGGTGCGCATCATCGGCCACACCGACAGCACCGGCAACGACGGCATCAACGATCCGCTGTCGCTCGCCCGTGCAGAGAGCGCCCGCAACTACCTGACGCAGCGCGGCGTGAACGGCGCGCGCATCCAGGTGCAGGGCATGGGCTCGCGCCAGCCCGTGGCCAGCAATGACACCCCTGCCGGCCGCGCGCACAACCGCCGCGTCGAGATCTATGTGGGTGAAGTGCAGCCAGGCCGTTAACACTCACCGGTGCGGAATGCACACAGGGCGCCAGTTCAAGGACTGGCGCCCTTTTTTGTGGGCCCGCGCTAACGGCAGACTCAGGAAAGATCGCGCAGCAGGTTGGCCAGCTCCACCGCTGATTTGACCTGCATCTTGTCAAACACCCGGGCGCGGTGCACTTCGACCGTGCGTACGCTGATGGTCAGCTCATCGGCAATCAGCTTGTTGGGCAGGCCATCGATCACCAGCCGCATGACGGCCTGCTCGCGGTCCGTCAGTTCGGCCACGCGCTCGCGCACGCCTTGCTGCGAGCGCAGCGTCTCCAGATAGGCGCTCGATGCCTGCAGCGCGTGCTCGATGCGATCAACCAGCACATTGTCGGAAAACGGTTTTTCGCAAAAATCAAAGGCGCCGCGCTTGACGGTGGCCACGGCGGTGGGCACATCGGCGTGGCCGGTCAAAAAGATCACCGGCAAGGCGGCAATCACGTCCATCTCTACCAGGCGATCAAACAGCGCGAGGCCACTCATCCCAGGCATGCGCACATCCAAGAGCGCGCAGGCCGGGTCCACCTGCGGCGGGCGGCTGCGCAGCATGGCCTCAAAGGCCTCGGCCGAGGCAAAGCTCTCGCTCAGCAAGCGGCGCGAGCGCAGCATCCAGGCCAGGGCATCCCGCACCTCGGCGTCATCATCGACGATATACACGGTGGCATTCACTAGCGGCTGCATCTCTGAACTTTCAATCGTTGCGCCAGGTTGGCAGGGTAAAACTGAAGATGGTCCCGCGCGGCTGGTTGGGCAGGTAGCGCAGATGGCTGCCATGCTGCTCCACGACGGTGCGGCACAGGCTCAGGCCCAGGCCCATGCCTTCGTCCTTGGTGGTAAAGAAGGGGGTATAGAGGCGCGCGGCCACCTCCTCGGTGATGCCCTCGCCCACATCGGCCACGACAAACTCCACCCAGGCCCGCCCATCGTCGCTGGGCGCCAGCCGCACCAGCATCTGCAGCACCCGGGGGTGCGTGCCGCCATAGTCCATGGCCTGCATGCCGTTGCGGCTGAGGTTGAGCAGCACCTGCTCGACCATGGTCCGGTCACAGAAAACGGCGGGCAAGCCCGGCGCGACCTCGGTGGCCACATCCACATAGAGTTTACGCGCCTGCAGCCGCACCAGCGGCAATACCGCGTCCATCAGCTCGGAGGCCTGCAAAAACTCGCGCGACTGGTCGCGCCGGCGCACAAAGCCATGCACGCTCTTGATGACCTTGCCCGCCCGCTCGGCCTGGAAGGCCATGCGCTGCACGGCCATGCGCACATCAGGCAGGTGCTCCTGCACCTCATCGGGCGAGGCGCCATCGGGCAGCAGGTTCATGATGCCCGTCGCATAGCTGGAGATCGCGGCCAGCGGCTGGTTGAGCTCGTGGCTCAGCAGCGAGGCCATCTCGCCCACCGTCGCCAGGCGCGCGGTGGCCTGCAGGCGCTCCTGCGAGGCGCGCGAGAGCTCCTCGACCCGGCGCTGCTCGCTCATGTCGACAAAGGCGCTCATCCAGCCGGTGTGCAGGCCGGCGGCATTGATCAGCGGTGCCTCAAAAATCAGCACCGGAAAGCGCCGGCCTTCCTTGTGCATGAAGGTCGATTCATAGCCCTCGCGCGGCGGCGGCAGATGGCCAGACAGGCGGATCTGCTGGCGGCGCGCGTATTCAGGCGCCATCTCCGGCGGCCAGTAGGGTGTGGCCTTGCTCGGGTCCAGAATCTCCTCGGCAGAGAACCCCACCATCTCGCAAAACGCCGGGTTCACATAGGTGACCTTGCCATGCAGGTCGCGCGCGCGCAGCCCTGTCACCAGCGAGTCTTCCATCGCCTTGCGAAAGGCCAGCGCATCACCCAGATCGCGCTCGGCCTTCAGGCGGCGGCGGTTGTCGCGCACCAGCACCACCAGCACGGTGATCAGCGCGATCGACATGCCGGTGACCAGGGCCGTGAGCACATTGGGAAAGACATTGGGCGCCGCATGCCAGCTGTCCACCCGCAGCATCAACGCCACACCGGGCAGATCTAGCAGCTGGTTGGAGGTGAACACGCGCGTGCCGCGCCGGGGCGTGCTGACAATCGCCAGCCGCGTGCCATCGGTCTCGGTGAAGGACAGCTCGTGGTTGCGGCGCAGGCTCTCGTTGACCAGGTCCGACAGCACGTTCTGCAGGATGTAGGTGGCCACGGCAAAGCCGTGCAACTGGTCGCCGGTGATCACCGGCACGCACAGTTCGAGCAGCTCCAGCCCGGTGCCATTGCCCTGCGACAGGAAATAGCTGCCCGCGTACGAGGCAGCGCCGGTGTTGCGGGCACGCAGGCAGGCGGTATGGCTCTCGGTGTTCATGCCGGTGCGGTCGATGGCCGACCACTGCAGGTTCAAATAAGGCGACTCCTCGCTGGCCTCGATCTGCAGCTGCGGGTTGCGCCACTCGATATGCGCCAGATCGCGCTGGTTGCGCAAGATGGTGGCCGCGGCCGACTGCCAGGCCATCACATCGCTGTCATAGCGCGGCATGCTGCGCAGGCGGTTGACGTTGTCGTTGAACAGGCTGCGGATATCGCTGACGGCATCCTGGGCCTCGCGGTCCAGGCGCTGCTGCACTTCAGATATCTCATAGCGCCCGGCCAGCCAGACCTGGGTGACCAGGGTGCCTGCCACCAGCAGCACCAGCGCCGACCACAGCGACCAGCGCCGCCAGCTCTGGTGCCAGCGCTGCGCCAGCGACTGCGCCCAATGCGCCATCAGCATACGCGGTGCTGCAAGGCAGGCAGCTGCTCGCGCCAGCGCTGCAGTTGCGACCAGTCCAGATCGGCCAGCACCACGCCAGGCTCGCTCGCCTGCAGCGCCATCACCTCGCCCCAAGGGTTGATGGCCATGCTGTGGCCCCAGGTGCGGCGGCCGTTTTCATGCTGGCCGCCTTGGGCTGCGGCCAGCACATAGGCCAAGTTCTCCACAGCCCGCGCGCGCAGCAGCAACTCCCAGTGCGCCTGGCCCGTCGTATAGGTAAAGGCGCTGGGCACCAGCATCAGATGCGCGCCCGCCTGTGCATGCAGGCGGTAGAGCTCGGGAAAGCGCAGGTCGTAGCAGATGCTCAAGCCGATGCGCCAGTGGTGGCCATCGCGGCTGGGCAGGTCAAACTGCTGCGGCGTGTTGCCCGGCGCGATGACGCGGTGCTCGTCATAGGACTCGCGCTCGTTGGCATAGCAAAACAAATGCATCTTGTCGTAGCGCGCCACGCAGTCGCCCTGCGGGTTGTAGACGCAGCTGCTGTTGTAGACATGCGCGGCATCGGGCCCCTGCAGCGGCAAGGTGCCGCCGACGATCCACAGGCCCAGGCTGCGGGCGCTGTCGGCCAGAAACTGCTGCATGGGGCCTGCGCCAAACGGCTCGGCCAGCGCCAGCTTGTCGGTATCGCGCTGGCCCATCAGGCAGAAGTACTCGGGCAGCACCGCCAGCTCCGCACCAGCGGCCGCTGCCTGCTGCAGCAGTTGCCAGGCCTGCGTGCGGTTGTGCTCCCAGTCTGTGCTGGTCACCATTTGGAGTGCGGCTACTTTCATCGATGCATCCTGCAAGAGAAACTGGCAGCTATTATCCGCAAGCCCAGGCTTGGAACTGGCGCCTGCGGATATCGAAGGTGACTCAGCGCAGCAGAGCCCGGACGCTCAATGCGGGGTGCCCACCGCGTTGCTGTCCGCTTCCTGCCTGCGGCCTATGCGCTTGACCTCGGGCTCCGACCAGGAGCCGCTGACCTCGAACTCCTGGGTCACCGCCTGCGTCAACGGCCCCTTGAACAAGGCCTGGGCCAGGAAGGTGCCAATGCCGATGACCGGGTTGATGGCGGTGGTCACCAGGGCCATCGTCGTGGTGTTCAGCTCGGGGATGACGACCACATGCAGGTTCTGGGTTTCATCGCGCAGGTTGGCACTGCCTTCGAGCAGCACGGCGGCAGTCACGCCCTTCATCTGCATATTGGTGGTCGAGGCCAGGCCATCGCTCACCAGCACATCGCCGCGCACAAAGTCAAAGCCAAAGCCTGCGCTGAACACGTCCTTGAAGTCCAGGGTCAGCCGGCGCGGCAAGGCCTGCAGGTTGAGCACGCCCAGCAGCTTGGCCGCACCGGGCTCGACCTTCAAAAACTGGCCCTGGCCGACATCGATGTGCAGCTTGCCATCCATGCTGGTGTAGTCGGGGCTCACGGGGCTGCCCGTCCAGCCGATGCTGCCCTGCACCGAGCCCTTGCCCTGGCGCACCACGCCAGCCATGCCCAGGCGGCCGAGCAAAGCGCCGGTGTCCTTCAGGTCCAGGCGCATCTCCAGCTCGGTACGGCGCCCGCCGCTGCTGCTGCGTTTGGCGCCCCAGTCGCCGCTGGCCTGCAGGCTGGCGGCATCGTTCGAGAGCACCATGTTCTTCAGCTGCCACCAGGATTTGTCCGCTTCGCGCTGGTTGACGGCCTGCACCTCCAGCCGGCCCACCGAATGCTGGCGCCAGCGCAGGTCCTCCACCACCACATCGAGCGCGGGCAACTGCCCGGGCTCCTGGCCCAGCGCGTCATCCTGGCTGGCGGCGGCCTTGCTGTCGGCGCCCTCCTGGCCCACACGCAGCTGGCTCAGCCGCGCGCGGATGGTGCCGGGGCCCTTGGCCTCCTGCTCGTACTCCAGCTGGCCATCGAGCAGGCTGGAGCTGACCTGGCTGCGCCAGCGCGCACCTGTGCGCGAGCCGCTCAGGTGCAGGTTGTGGATATCCAGGCCGCGCACCTGCAGGGTATCGAGGCGGATATCCCAGTGGTCGGGCAAAAAGGCGGCGTAGGCGTCGCCATCGGCGGGCGACGCAGGGGCCGCGCCTGCGGCCGCCGCACCCTCTGCTACGGGCGCGCGGGCCGGCGCCATGGCCTTGAGGCGCTGGGCCAGCGCCTGCCATTCCTGCACATCGACCTGCGGCAGCTGCACCTCGGCAATCACGCCCTTGGCCGGCAAGGTCAGCGCGCCAGCACCCAGGCGCAGCACGCCGCTGACCACCTTGTCGGGCACGGCATCATCGCTGCTGATGTCGCGCACATAGCGCAGCTGCAGCCGCCCCCCCACATCGAGCTGCATGTTCTGCCGCACCAACGCTGAAGGCGCCGCCTCCGGCACCGTGCTGGCAAAGTGCGTTGGCCAGACTTCGTAGGCCGCCTTTTTCAGCGGCACCGGCAGCGCCAGCGCCATGCCGGCCAGATCACTGCGCACCTCCACCAGCGGCACGCCCTGGGCCATGCTGATGTCCAGCTGGTAGGCGGCCTGGCCTTGGGCCAGTTGCGCCAGCTGCACCACCGGACCCAGCTCCTTAGCGCGCAGCAGGCCGTCCGCCGTGGCCACGCCATTGGCGCGCACCTTGAGGCGGGGGCCATGGTCCGCGCCAGCGGGCAGGCCGCTGACATCCATGCCACCCGAGAACTTGACCGCACCGCCCAGCGCCTGGCCCTGCAGCTCCTGCAGCGCAAAACCATGCTCGGAGAACTGCACCGCGCCGGTAACCTTGTCGACCACCGGCGAGTCATCATGGAACTGGATGCGGTTGCCCGGCAGCAGCACCTTGCCATCGACCTTGGACTGGGCCATGTCATGCACCGGCAGGTCGAGCTTGAGCTGCAGCTGGGCATCGCCATCGGCCTGGGTCTGCGCCAGCGCCTGCTGGGTCAGCGCATCGATCGCGCTGCCGCGCACGGTGGCCAGCATATCGGCCAAGGGCCCATTGGCCTGCGCGTTGACGAGCACGCGCGTGGCATGGAAGTCGGGAATCTGGGCACTGGTCTGGTCGACCACGATGCGCTGGTTGCCGTCCAGAATGCCCTTGGCCTTGTTCACCTGCATGCCATTGCCCTCAAACACCAGCTCGCCAGAGAGGCGGTTGAGCTCCGGCCAAGGCTTTTCGCCGGGGTGCAGGTGTGAGTTGGGCACATAGGCATAGCGCACATCGCGCACCGGTGCCACGATGCGGAACAGGCCATGGCGCGCGTCGGGGAAAGGCACCTCCCACAGATCGCCATCGATCTCGAACTGCACATTGCTGGCCTGGCCGGCCAGAACGGCATCGCGCACATAGTGGCGCGCATCGGGCGGAATGTGCAGCGGCAAATAGCGGTGCACCTGGGTGCCATCGGCCCGCTCGAGCACGCCCTTGAGCTGCAGGATGCCGGGAAAGCGCGAGTGGGACCCCGTCTTCTGCGGGTCGGCCGTCTGCCAGGACCAGCGCGCGTGGCCGGCCGCATGCGCATTGGCAAACTCCAGCCGCTCGGACTGCATCTGGATATGCTCGCCCTGCACCGTCCACTGCAGCTGGGTGCTGGCCGAGGTGATGGGGACCTGCGGGTCTTCAAACACCGAAGGCAGGTAGAGTGCGCCATCGGCAAAGGCAATCTTGGCCTGGCCGCCACCGGCCCGCGCATCAATCGTCAGATCCAGCCCGCGCAGGCCCACATGCGGCTGCCCAGCAGCCAGCACCAGGCCGCCATGGCTGTCGCGCGCCGCATTGGCGCGTGGCGCGGCAGCCGGCATGCCAAAGGCCAGCTGGCCCACATCGGCCTTGACCTGCCAGTCCTGCAAGGTATCCATATCACCGCGCCAATGGGCCGATGCGCTGCGGATCAGGCCGGCGGGCCGGTTGCTCTGCAGCCACTGGCGGGCGTCGTCGGGAATGGGCAGCAGCCGCGCCAGCTGGGCCAGCGAGGCAATATCGAGCGACTGGGCGCTGGCTTCCGTCTCGCTGGGCTGCTTGCCCTGGGCATAGACATGGTTGATGCGGGCGCTGCCACCGGGCCATTGCTCGCCGTTGGCCGACTCCACCGCCAGGTTCTCCGTCAACACGCGAAAGCCGCTGTCATCGGCCGCGCCGCCGATGCGGCCCTGCACCGAGCGCAGTAGCAGCACCGTGCCCTGCGCCGTTTTGTCATCGCTGGCCGCCGCAGCTTGGCGGCGCACGCCCACATCGCGCAAGGCCACATCGGCCGTGCCGTTCGTGAGCTTGCCCCGCGTCACATCCAGCCAGAGGCGCGCCGAGCCCTGGCCTTGCTGCACGCCCATCGCGGGCGGCAGGTAGGGCGCCATCGCGGCGGCATTGAGCTGGAGCGCCTCCAGGTAGACCTGGCCACTCCAGTGCTTCCAGCGGCCATCGTGCAGCGCCCAGATCGGCTGGTGCATGCGGCCGCGCAGCTCCAGCGCATCGCCCCAGTCCTCGGGCGGGCGCACACGCAGTTGCCATTCATGGCGCAGGCCGGGGTTGCGCAGCAGCAGATGCACATCGCTGAAGGTGACCGGCGGCAGACCGCGTTGCTGGTCATCCCAGGTGATGCTGCCGCCCTGCAGCAGCACTTCGCGCTGGCGAAACAGCCAGTCGGCGGCACTGCCGCTGTCCTGGTTCTGCGATGTTTCCACCAGCACACCGGCCACGCGCACACTGCCGTCAGCAGCGCGCTGCACCGTCAACTGCGGCGCGTTGATGACGATCTGCTCGGCCCGCAGTCGCAACAGCGACGGCACCGACAAGGCGACCTGGATCGTATCCAGGGTAAACCCTGCAGAGCCATCGGGCTGCGCGATGCGCAGGCCCTGCACCGCAATCGCAGGCACCAGGCCGTTATTGCCATCGGCCTGCAGGCGGTCGATGTGCACCGGCACCCCGAACGCCTGCGATAGCCTAGATTCCACTTGCGGGCGAAAGTCATTGATACGGGGCACAATCCACCAATGCAGCGCCGCCACGGCCATGGCCATCAGCAGCACCAAGCCCAGCAATAAGCCCAGCGACCATTGCACCAGCTTGGCAGCGAGCTTGAGCAATCGGGGCGCGCGCACAGTCAATCGAGTCCAATCAGTAAGGGGAAAGCGAAATTATGACCCGCGGCAAGTCCCTCGCTCGCGTTGCATATGTGAGCATTTGAACAGGTCTGCCGCAGGACATTGTCGATAAAGCGCTATGGCACACACGGATATCACGCCCCCGCAGGCCAGCCTGCCTCTGTCTGAGCATTCGCGCTTCGTCCAGCGCCTGCACCGCCGCTACGAGGGTTTGCTCGATCTGCTGCCCAGCGGCCCTCCCACGCATGCCACGATGGCCCCGACCCTGGCTGCACTGCAGGCCCAGGGCTATGCGCTGGGCGCTGCGCTGCGCATTCTTCGTCAGCTGGTGATGGAGCGCCTGGTGCACCTGGACTGCGACGAGCAGGCCGATCTGCAGACCATCACCCGGGGCGTGACCGAGCTGGCCGAGTTGGCGCTCGATGCCGCCTGCATTGCTGCGCGGGCCGAGCTGGACAGCCGCCATGGCGCCCCGCGCGATGCCGATGGCAACCCGGTGCAGCTGTGGGTGATCGGCATGGGCAAGCTGGGCGCGCGCGAGCTCAATGTCTCCAGCGACATCGATCTGATCTATATCTACGAGCAAGAGGGCGAGACCCTGGGCCAGCCCGATGGCCGGGGCAAGCTCAGCAACCATGAGTACTTCATCCGCGCGATCAAGCTGATCTACCAGCTGATCGGCGAGACCACCGAGCACGGCTTTGTCTTCCGTGTGGACCTGATGCTGCGGCCCAATGGCAACTCCGGCCCGGCCGCCATCTCGGTCGCGGCGCTGGAAGACTACCTGCAGACCCATGGCCGCGAATGGGAGCGCTTTGCCTGGCTCAAGAGCCGCATCGTGGCGCCACTGGCCGATATCCGCAGCCCCAATGTGCAGGCGCTGCGCGGCGCGGTGCTGCCCTTTGTGTTCCGCCGCTACCTGGACTACGCGGTCTTCGATTCGCTGCGCAGCCTGCACCGCCAGATCCGCGAGCATGCGGCCAAGCGCAGCGCGGGCCACCCCGAGCGCGCCAATGACGTCAAGCTCTCGCGCGGCGGCATCCGCGAGATCGAGTTCATCGTGCAGCTGCTGCAGGTGGTGCGGGGCGGCCAGTTCCCCGAGCTGCGCTGCCGCGCCACCCTGGAGGCCCTGCCCCGCCTGGAGCGCGCCAACCTGATGGCGCCCGAGACCGCGCAGGCCCTGGCCGAGGCCTACACTTTTCTGCGCAAGGTGGAGCACCGCATCCAGTACCTGGACGACCAGCAGACCCATGTGCTGCCCACGCGCGACGACGACCTGCGGTGGATGGCGCAGACCCTGGGCTATGACGACGAGTGCCGCTTCCTGCACCAGCTCGATGCGCACCGCGAACTGGTCGCGCAGGAGTTTGACAAGCTGCTGGGCGGCAACGAGGCCTGCAAGAGCGGCCAATGCGGCGGCGCCAAGGGGGCCGCTGCCAGCGCGCCCGAGCTGGAGACCGTGCTGCCCAAGCTGCCCGAGGCGGTGCGCGAGCGCGTGCTGCAGTGGCAGCGCAATCCCCGCTACAGCTACCTGAGCGATGCGGGCCTGGGGCGCCTGGTGCTGCTGCTGCAGCGCACGGCCCAGTGGCTCAGCCAGGGCCAGGTCAGCGAGATCGCCGCGGTGCGCCTGGCCGACTGGATGGAATCGCTGCTGCGCCGCGAAAGCTACCTGGCGATGCTGCAGGAGCGCCCGGCCGTGCATGAAAAGCTGATGCACATGCTGGGCGCGGCCAAATGGCCGGCCCGCTACATGCTGCAGCACCCTGGCGTCATCGACGAGCTGGCAAGCGATGCACTGATGCATGAGCGCTTCAACCCGCAGGAGTTTGAGGCGGATCTGGAACGGCGCCGTGCCGCGCTGCAATCCACCGCTGAAGACGACGACGAGAACCTGCTGAACCTGCTGCGCCGCGCCCACCATGCAGAGACCTTCCGCACCCTGGCGCGCGACATCGAGCAGCAGATCACCGTCGAGCAGGTGGCCGATGACCTGTCGGCACTGGCCGATGCCGTGCTGCGCGTGACCACGCGCTGGTGCTGGGGCCGGCTCAAGAGCGCGCACCGCGCCGAGCCGCAGTTCGGCATCATCGGCTACGGCAAGCTAGGCGGCAAGGAGCTGGGCTACGGCAGCGACCTGGACATCGTCTTTGTCTTTGACGACGACGACGAACGCGCACCCGAGGTCTATTCGGCCTTTGTGCGCAAGCTCATCAGCTGGCTCACCGTCAAGACCGGCGAAGGCGACCTGTTCGAGATCGACACCGCGCTGCGCCCCAACGGCAACTCTGGCCTGCTGGTCACCAGCTTTGACTCCTACGCCAACTACCAGCAGCAGCGTGGCAGCAACACCGCCTGGACCTGGGAGCACCAGGCGATGACACGCGCCCGCTTTGTGCTGGGCAGCCCTGCGCTGGCGGCCCGCTTTGATGTGGTGCGCGAAGCGGTGATCACCGCCCCGCGCGATGCGCCAGCGCTGCGCAGCGAGATCGCCACCATGCGCGAGCGCGTGCGCAGCGCCCATGCGGTGCCCGCTGGCTTGTTCGATGTCAAGCACAGCGTGGGCGGCATGATGGATGTGGAGTTTGCCGTGCAGTACCTGGTTTTGCTGCATTCGGCTTGCAATTCCCAGTTGCGTCCCAACCTGGGCAACATCACCTTGTTGCGGCGTGCCGAAAGTGCCGGTTTGCTGCCCGAAGGCATGGGTGAGGCGAGTGCGAATGCCTACCGCGCATTGCGCCGTGTGCAGCATTTAGCCAGGCTGAACGAGGCGCCCACCCAGGTGCCTGAGACGGCCTTGCTGGAAGAGCAGCAGACGGTGCGGGCGCTGTGGGCAACGGTGTTACAGACTGCATAGATCCTGCAAAAAGGCCGATGGAACTCGGGAATTCATAAGGGTTTATACTGCGTGATCACCCGTCGCTAGCATTCACTTACGCGCAACGGCATTCAAAACGATGTACTATCGCCTATCATTCAGCGATTAATTCGACGAATGATAACGTAATGAAACAAATTATTTATTTGTTTACAATACATTTATGGTGGCTGGCGGAAACTTAAAAACGCCCGCCCACTCTTTGAACCATGTAAAGGCGACAGACGCAGTTTTTACGGACCCTTTTTAATGTTGCGAAGTCTTTCAGGCCCAATTCGGCATGACTGCAAACCTGAAGTGCTTCTCCTCCCTCCCTCTCTATCATTCACTTCGGGACGCTTCGCAACTTTTTTTATACCCAGGCCCAGTCCAGACGACTGGGCCTTTTTTTTTTGCCTGCGCGCAGCCTGTCCGTGGCAGCAGGCTCGGGAGCCTCTCAGCCCTGAGCCTGCAGGTCGGAAGCGCCGCCCTGGGGCTGCAGTTCGGGAGCGCCTCAGCCTTCAGGCTGCGTCGCCGCAAAGCTGGGCCGGGCTTCCAGGCGCTCCAGCAGCTGCGCCAGGTTGGGGTGGCGCGCTGCCCAATCCAGCTCGGGAAAGCGAAAGCGCAGCCAGGCCAGCGCGCAGCCCACGGCGATATCGGCCAGGCTGATGTGCACGCCCGTGCCGGCAAAATAGGTTTTCTGACCCAGACCGTTGCCCATGGCCTCCAGCCCCGCCCAGACCTTGCCCAGCTGGCGCTCCACCCAGGCGGGGCTGCGTTGCTCGGCCGAGCGGCCAGCAAAGGCGTATTCCATGCGCGCCAGCACGGCGGCATCGAGCACACCATCGGCCATCGCCTCCCAGCTGCGCACTTCGGCGCGCTCGCGGCCCAGGCTGGGGATCAGCCGGCCCACGGGCGACAAGGTGTCCAGGTACTCAACGATGACCCGCGAATCAACCAGCACCGAGCCATCGTCCAGCACCAGGCAAGGCACCTTGCCCAGCGGGTTGACCGAGGCGATCGTGGCCCTGTCGCCCCAGACATCCAGGGTCTCCAGGCGGTAATCGAGTTTTTTCTCGGCCAGCACCACGCGCACCTTGCGCACATAGGGACTGGTCAGGCTTCCTAGCAATTTCATAGCTTCAGGCTCAGGCAGGTGGCGTCGATCCGGTCCGCAGGGACCTCCAAGCTGCCATGGGCATGGGGGTCCGCACGGGACATTTGCACCTCTCGATTGTAATTAGGCAAATCCAGACTGCAGCCGCGGCAAACGGCCCGCTTCTACAATAGCGGCCCATGAGCCTGTCTTCCCTTACCGCCCTTTCTCCGCTGGATGGCCGTTACGCCTCCAAACTGTCCACCCTGCGCCCGATCATGAGCGAATTTGGCTACATGCATCGCCGTGTCCAGGTGGAGATCACCTGGTTCATCGCGCTGTCCGATGCCGGTTTTGCCGAGTTCTCGCCGCTGTCCGAGGGTGCGCGCAGCTACCTGCACGGCCTGGTGAATCACTTCAGCGAAGCCGACGCCCAGGCGATCAAGGACATCGAGAAGACCACCAACCACGATGTCAAGGCGGTGGAATACTGGATCAAGAGCAAGTTCGAGGCACGCCCAGAGCTGCTCAAGGCGGCCGAGTTTGTGCACTTTGCCTGCACCAGCGAAGACATCAACAACACCAGCCATGCGCTGCAAATCCGCGCCGGCCGCGACCAGGTGATCCTGCCGGGCCTGGACCGCGTGGTGCTCAAGCTGCGCGAGATGGCGCACCAGTATGCCGCCGTGCCGATGCTCAGCCGCACCCACGGCCAGACCGCCAGCCCCACGACCGTGGGCAAGGAACTGGCCAACGTGGTGGTGCGCCTGCAAGCGGCGATGGACCGCATTGCCAACGTCAAGCTGCTGGCCAAGATGAATGGCGCCGTGGGCAACTACAACGCCCACCTGTCGGCCTGGCCCGAGTTCGACTGGGAGAGCTTCAGCAAGAACGTCGTGGAAAAGCACGAGCCCCAGGGCCTGGGTCTCACTTTCCAGCCCTACTCGATCCAGATCGAGCCGCATGACTACATGGCCGAGCTGTTTGACGGCATCGCCCGCGCCAACACCATCCTTATCGACCTCTCGCGCGACATCTGGGGCTATGTCTCGGTGGGCTACTTCAAGCAGCGCCTCAAGGCCGGCGAGATCGGCTCGTCGACGATGCCGCACAAGGTCAACCCAATCGACTTCGAAAACGCCGAAGGCAACCTGGGCCTGGCCAATGCACTGCTGCGCCACCTGTCGGAGAAGCTGCCGATCAGCCGCTGGCAGCGTGACCTGACCGACTCCACCGTGCTGCGCAACATCGGCGTGGCCACCGGCTATGCCGCACTGGCCTACACCTCGCTGATGACCGGCCTGAACAAGCTGGAGCTGAACGAAGAGCGCCTGGCCGAAGACCTGGACAATGCCTGGGAAGTGCTGGCCGAGCCGATCCAGACCGTCATGCGCCGCTATGGCGTGCAAGGCGCCTATGAAAAGCTCAAGGAAGTCACCCGTGGCAAGACGGTGCGCGCCGAAGACCTGCACCAGCTGATCCGCAGCCTGGAGATCCCGCAGGCCGACAAGGAGCGCCTGCTGGCCATGACCCCGGCCAGCTACATCGGCAAGGCCACCGAGCTGGCCCAGCGCGTTTAAGTACGCTCCCCCCAAGAGGCCAGGCGCTCCCTGGCCTCTTGCCTTTTTTCTCTCACCGCCCGGCCAAGTGCAACGCGCCAGCCGGGCGCGCCGGATTCACCCCCGAAGCCCAGGCTTCGTCACCAGACCCTGCCCCATGGCTATCAAATCCACGATCTACAAAGCCAATCTGTCGATTGCCGATATCGACCACAACTACTACGCCGACCACAACCTGACCCTGGCGCGCCACCCCAGTGAAACCGACGAGCGCATGATGGTGCGCTTGGTGGCGCTGGCCTTGAACGCCCACCAGTTGCAGGACCTGTGCAATGGCGACGGCACCTTGGGCTTTGGCGCCGGCCTGTCGGACCCAGACAACCCCGATGTGCACCTGACCGACTTCACCGGCGCCAAGCGCATCTGGATCGAAGTGGGCCAGCCCGAAGAAAAGCCGATCACCAAGGCCTGCAACAAGTCGGACCACATGCTGGTGTACTGCTTCAACCATGCAGCCGAGATCTGGTGGAAGGGCCTGGAAGGCAAGCTCGCGCGCCAGGAAAAGCTCGAAGTGTTCCGCCTGCCGACCGAGGTGTCCCAATCGCTGGCCGATCTGGCCGAGCGCAGCATGCAGCTGCAGGCCACCATCCAGGAAGGCCAGCTGACCCTGTCCAGCGACAAGGGCACCGTCTTTGTAGAGCCTATTCGCTGGAAGTGATGCCGCCTGCGGCACGTGCCCGCTCGGCATAGCGGTTAAAGCGCCAGGCCGTGCCCTGCAGGCTGATGCGCCGCCACACCGCCCGCTTTTGCACGGGGCTGTAGGCCAGCCAGTGCTGCACCTCCTCAAAGCTGCGGCCGCAACCCTTGCAGACCGCATCGCCCTGGCTGGTGGAGCATATGGCGATGCAGGGCGTATCGGGTGTGGTCTCCCACCAGGCCAGCCAGGCCTGCATGGCCGCATCGCCCATCTCGCGCATGTCCACCCCATTGCTGCGCTGGTAGACCAGCCGCGCATAGACCTCGGCCAGTGCAGCCACCTGCGGTGCCAAGGATGCGCCAGGGCCACTGGGCGCGCGCTGGCGCCAGTGGTTGATGGCTGCTTCCAGATCGGTCAGGTGGATGATTTCCATAGCTGCCATCGATGATAGCCCTGCGGCAGCGAAACCGCCAAGCGGCGGTACACCCCCACTTGTTCACAGCTTGTTATCCACAGGTGTGGGCAAACACAAACATGCGGGAATACTCTGTGCAGTGGCCCGGTCTTTGTCACCCCAAAGCGCTTGGTTTGTGTTCCAATACGCGCTGACGAAGGGGAGTAGCTCCCGTTGATGCCTTGCCAGCGGCAAGCGCAGAGACATGTAATGCGTCGTCAGTACGAAGCCTCACGGCTTCCGGCGCGTTAGGTTCATGGCCCACATGATCTGAGCAAGACCTTTGAAAACCATGGTGCCGCACCACAGGTCTTCGAAGCTACTGCCCGGCGGTTGGCCATCACGGCGCCAACGCTGAACCACGTCGCCTCCCTGACTTGTAACGACACCCCACTGGCTGGTCTGTGCATGGTGCATGGGCCGCTTTTTCAAAAATTAGGTGCTTACATGGACTTGGATTTTCTGACGCACGCGCCCTTCTGGATTGCACTGGGCCAAATCATCATCATCGACATCCTGCTGGGCGGCGACAACGCGGTGGTGATTGCCCTGGCATGCCGCAAGCTGCCCCCTGACCTGCGCCGCAAAGGCATCATCTTTGGTACCGCTGGCGCGATCATCTTGCGCGTCATCCTGATCGCGTTCGCGATGTTCCTGCTGGCGCTGCCGTTCCTGAAGTTTGTCGGCGCCATCTTGCTGTTCTGGATCGGCGTCAAGCTGCTGGTGCCTGAAGACGAAGACCATGGCAACATCCAAGGCAGCGACCGCCTGTTTGCCGCCATCAAGACCATCATCGTTGCCGACCTGGTGATGAGCGTGGACAACGTGATCGCCATTGCCGGCGCCGCGCAGAACGCCGGTGACGAGCACCACATGCTGCTCATCGTGCTGGGCCTGCTGATCTCGATCCCGATCATCGTCTGGGGCAGCCAGCTGGTCATCAAGCTGATGGAGCGCTTCCCGATGGTCATCACCGCCGGCGGCATGCTGCTGGGCTGGATTGCGGGCGGCATGCTGGTCTCTGATCCCGTGTTTGCCAACCCCGACAAGTGGACCTGGATGTTCAAGATCGACCAGAGCAAGACCCTGCACTACGCAGCCGCTGCGGCGGGCGCACTGGTCGTGCTGGTGCTGGGCAAATGGCTGGCCAGCAAAAAAGCCAAGGAACTCCCGGCGGCCAACGTACACTAAGCCCATACCCGCCCTCTACCACCACCGCTGGCAGCCCCACGCTGCCAGCCCCACCTAGGCCACTTGGATGAACGTAAAAATAGTCTTTGTAGATGATGCCGCCTTTGCCCTGCAGCGCTTGAACGAGTGCGCAACCATCAACGACGAGCACTGGGTGCTGGTGGCTTGCGCCCCCAAGATCACCCGCAGGGCCAGCCGCTGGGGCAATCGCAGCACCCTCGAAAAGTGGCGCAACAAGTGGGCCAAAAACCTGTTTGAGGGCCTGATCCCGCAAAGCACCCAGCTGCAGCGCGCCCGCGTCTCGACCCATATCTCGGAAGTGAGCGTGCAGCAAATGACCGCCCAGCTCCACGCCGAGTACCCCGAGGCCGAAGTGCTGGACTGGCGCCGCCCCAAAGCCATCTCCGAGCCACCATCGGCCGACTTTGTGCCGCGCCCCGCCAAGCTGGCAGGCTCGTTGCTGGGGATTCTGGGCATCTGCTTCAGCTTGGTGCTGGACGGCGCGTAAAGCCATCAGCCCCATCACCCAACACAAAGCGCCTTCGGGCGCTTTTTTCATGGCTGTGCTCGGTGAACAAACCTTCCATCATTGGATGCCGGCCTATACACAGCACGCCCGCCATCCGCTATGCTGGCGCCATGAAACTCATCCTCAAATGGCTGCTCTCCGCAGTCGCCCTGCTCTGTGTCGCCTACCTCTACAGTGGAGTGGAAATCCGCAGCTTTGGCGCGGCGCTGATTGCAGCGCTGCTGATAGGGTTGTGCAATGCGATAGTGCGCCCTGTGCTGATCGTGCTGACCCTGCCCGTGACGATACTGACCCTGGGCCTGTTTATCTTTGTCATCAACGCGCTGATGTTCTGGGCCGCGTCCGGCATCGCTGGCAGCGGCTTTGTGGTGCATGGCTTTTGGGCTGCGCTGATCGGTTCGGTGCTCTACTCGGTCATCAGCCTGGTCATCGAATCACTTACGGGCCGCCTGCTCCTTGGCAAGTGATTGCATCTCGCGCAAGCGGGTGTCGATGATCGAGGCCTCGTAGTAGTCGTTGCGGTTCGGGCTGTTGCGCGCCATATCCTGCCCGGCGCGCAGACGGTCTACCGCAGCGGCGTAGTCATACTGCGCAGCCCGGCTCTCGGCCTCGGCGCGGATGGCGCGCAGAGGCTGGTTCTGCTGGCGCAGCACCCATGACAGCGCAAGCCAGGCCCCTGCATCCTTGGGCCACTGCACCACCAGGGTCTGCAGGCGGCTGCTGGTCTGGCGCAATACCCCTTCATAGGCCGTCAAACCCGTGGCAGGCAGCTGCGCCAGGGCCTGTGCAGCCAACACCAACTCGGGCCGATCACTGCTCTGGCCAGAATCATCCCCCACCACCGCCTTGACCTCCGGCAGCAGCACATCGCGGCTGCTGTCCTGGATGCTCAGCGACTTGTCCGAGCCCTGTGTAATCACCGCTTCGTTGACCAGGCCGGTCATCGCATTGCTGACCGTCACCGAGGTGCTGCCCACCTTGTTGGGCGGAGGCTTGAGCGGCTGGATCTTGGCCAGCGCAGCCAACGCATCCTGCGGCTGGCGATTGCGCAAGGCCAGATCAGCGCGTAACAGCTGCGCCTGGCGCATCGCATCGGGGTGGGCCTGCACGGTGGCGTCCAGCTCGTCCAGCGCCGCCAGGGCCTCCGCATGGCGCCCCAATTGGTTGTGCGACATGGCAGCCAGATACCAGACACCCGCGCGCTGGTCCAACGAGCGGTTGGCAAAATCGGCCGCTGTGGTCAGCTGCACCCATTGGTGCAGTACCTGGGGCTCAGGCTTGGACAGCATGCGCGCCCGGGCCGACATCATCTGCGCCACCATGCCCGTGTCCTGCGGTTTGCGTGCAGCACCAGCGGGCAAGCGTGACTGCATGTCGGCAATGCGCTCGGTGGTCAGCGGGTGGGTGCGCAAGTAGGGCCAACTGCCGTTGTCGTTCATGCGGTTAGCTTGTTGCAGCTTTTCGAACATGCTGACAAAACCCGCTTGCGAGTAGCCGGCAGGCGGCATCAGGCTCATGCCGGTGCGGTCCGCTTCACGCTCCATATCGCGTGAGAAGTTCAGCTGTGACTGGATGGCGGCGGCCGAGCTGCCCACCATCAGCGCCTGGGCCGCAGCCGGGTTCTTGCTCGCGGCCAAGGCGCCCAGGATCATGCCGGCAATCATCACCGGCGTCATGCGCGACTGGCGGGCCAGCATGCGAGCAATATGGCGCTGGGTGATGTGGCTCATCTCATGGGCCAGCACCGAGGCCAGCTCGTCGCGGCTACCCACTACACCCACCAGACCGGTCTGCACACCCATAAAACCGCCCGGCAGCGCAAAGGCATTCACGGTGGCATCCTGGATCAGCATCACCTGCCAGGCAAAGCGCTCCTGCAGTTCAGACGTCAAGGTGCCACGCTGGCGCGCTGCCAGCATCAGCTCCTGCCAGATGCCGTTGACGTACTCATACAGAATCGCGTCATCCAGAAACTGCGGATCGCGGTAGATCTCGCGTGCAATGTCATCGCCCAGGCGCCGCTCCTCGCTGGTGGTCATCTCGGCGCCCTCGCCCATTGCCGGCAAGCTGGTGTCAGCCCGCGCCTGTATGGGGCCCAGGACGGCCACTGCCGCCATTTGGGCCGCGAGCAAGGCACAAGCTGTGCGTTTAAAAAACCATGTATTCATTCAAAAATCCGTGCGGCAGCAGATGCTGAATCTGAATCAAGCCAGAGGGTGACCAGAGCGGGCTCCTTGCCATCAAGCCTTCACCCCAACACGTATGATGAAGCACCACTGCACAAGTTGCATCCTGTATTGCCGCTTGTGACGTATTGAACACGGAAAGCACCATGACTGAACTCACCCATTTCGACGCCCAGGGCCAGGCCCATATGGTCGATGTAGGCGCCAAGCCTAACACCCATCGCATTGCAATTGCGGAGGGCTTCATCACCATGCAGGCGGCCACCTTGGACATCATTGCTGCGGGCACTGCCAAAAAAGGGGATGTGCTGGGCATTGCACGCATCGCTGGGATTATGGCGGCTAAGAAAACCAGTGAGCTGATACCGCTGTGCCACCCGATTGCGCTGACTAAGGTGGCGGTGGAGTTTGAGTTGTTACCTGAAAAGAATGCTGTGCGCTGCGAAGTAAGAACTGAAACCGTTGGGCCTACAGGGGTGGAAATGGAGGCCTTGACTGCAGTACAGGTATCGCTTTTGACTATTTATGACATGTGCAAGGCTGCAGATAAGCACATGATGATGAACGGTATTATTCTGCTAAAGAAACGAGGAGGAATAACAGATCACCTTGCAAATAAATAAAGTTGTTTAATTACCATCCATCTATATGCAAATAGCCTTTTGGCAATCCATCATTGCGATCCACTACTACAACCCAATCATCAACCGAGCCCAGAACCATTGGAAAATATCCTAGCGAAGATAAACCATCTTTCGATTTTTTTGCTATATCTTCCAGGCTCTTATTATCAATCCCCCTCAAAGTCAAGCCTTGCACAGGCTGAAGATTTTTACGAATATCCTCCAACTGCGTCTCATATTTCACCCAGCGTGATGGCCGCAAAGACGGAGGCTCACCATTAATAGAACGCACTAGACTATCAAGATATAGGGGATCTCCAGCAGTAAGAAGCTTTGCACCTATCAGACGAGGACCACTCCAGCTCAAATGCATAAAATCCGGAGAGGCTTCTCCAAGCTGATCAGCATCTATATCATTTGCCCGCACAATGCGAAAGCGATCGCCTTCATATGCCAAAAAAACAGGCCGTACAGAAGTTAAGCGCTCGAGGCCATATATCATTGCGCCCAGTTGCAGGGCAACAATCACCACAATATCCAAACGCCATTTCCATTTTTCCTTAAATGGATCAAAAATTAACAATGTCAATAATGGTCCACATATAATATCTACAGCTACAATTACAAGAAAAATTTGTCGTCCACCGGTAATTTCAGCATATGGGTAAGGAAACCAAACTCCAAATATCAAAAACGCCAATACTGCTAGCACGAGCATTCCGCATGCTAAATGGAACACTGCAATACCTCGAGCTGCATTGAATCGATTTTTTATCGAATTCATTTAGCACCCTTAAGCATATTCACTATCTGCGTTACAGAATCATACGTTATGGCATTTCCCTTAGGAGTAGCATATTCAAGATATAGATTCCTGTCCGTTGATACAAAAAAACTCATCGACGGATCAAAGCTACTCAAAAGAGCGTTTACCTGCGCTGGACCAGCGACCACCTTCCCTGGCAACTGTCTAACATCGATACTAGATATGGTATGTCCAGTAAGTAGCCTTTGGACAGCCAACTCATTGTCAATTGCCACGTCATCATTGGATGCAACAATAATCCCCTGCCCGCCACTTACATACACCCAGACATTTTTAAATACAGAGCGCACTGATCCAATAATATACAAAAAATCAACTGGTCGCATATGATGCATTTGCACCCACTGCTGCAATACCCCACCCGGCAATAATCGTTTATTTGCAATCTCATAAAATTCACGATTATATAAATTAGCTGCACCAGCAAACCATATAGAGGTAATCTCAAGACTAATTAAATCAAATTTTTTAGTTTGAGTCAGCAGATAATTTCTTCCATCAGTGTAATGCATATGTACAGACGGATGCATCGAAATATTTGCATTGATGTTTTTAAAATGCTTATCCGCCATTAGAACAATATCACGAGATAGTTCGACCACATCCTGCTCGACAAATCCTTGATCTTGAAGCACTCTCGCGGTCATACCTGTACCATAACCAATTACCAACGCATTATCTCTTTTTGTAGTATGTAACAAAGGTATAAGTGCAAACGATTCCTGAGCGACCATCTCCCCTTCTTCGGCGTTGTTTCCTTGAAATTTTCCATTCGTTAATAATGTCAACATGCCGTCAGAACTTTGTGCCACAGTCGTTAGTCCACCTTCTACACTTTCCGCATGGTCAATAACCTTCCCCCATGGCTGCGGATAAAAATATACATTACTTCCCTGAGATAAAGAATTAAGATCCCACTTAGACGGGAAGTTTATCAATGTCAACGACAAAAATCCAACTGCAATCCAACTTCTCAACAGCAACTTCGAACGAAATACAGAGCGAATACTATTATCGCAAGATATCAGCATCATGACTGAAAGAATAAGGGCAACAATTGCTAGTCCAAGCAATACGTTACGCGAACCATAAATTGGCAGCCACCAGAATCCTGCAAATAAAACTCCGGCAATATTCCCTAAGGTATTAATTCCACTGGCGATGCCAACGCCACGTGCCACGTTACCGGTACGACCTAACCAGTCCGCAGCCAATCCCATGGCAGCTGGGTAGCTTACTCCAATAAATATTGCGGGTGGCATCATTGCCAATGCGCATACCGATGCCCTCACAAATTCTCTCCCCGCAAAATCCAAGAAGAGGCCACGCTGCATGGCATATTGGAAGCTTCCCATGTAATTTGCAAGTCCATCCCATACGAAAGAAGTAAGTAATATGGATAAAGCAATGCCTGCTTGAGCCCATCCCACCAAGATCGCTTTACTCACATGGCGCATCAGCCATTCACCTATTGTCGAACCTAGCCCGAGACCCAATAAGAATGTAGCTAACATTAATCCAAAGGCATAGACACTATTTCCTGCAACAACTGCAAGCAAGTGCATAAACACCACTTCCAATGCCAGTGTTACTATACCGCCTATCAAAAGTACACACAGTGCACCATGCCCTTTGAGCGAGTCAACAGCCAACAGTGTCGATGCTTCGATGATTGAAGTTCTTGCAACTGTCCGGTTAGTAGTTCTCTCAATGTAAGATACAGATCCTTTTTTTAATTTTTCGATAACATACAGCGATACCAATAGACTTATTGCTGCTGCAAGGAATGTCCCACCATTACGCCCTACAGCCGGCAATAGCAAATATCCCGCGATCAATGCACCTACCGCAGCCCCCAATACATTCGCGCCGTACAGTGGAGCAATTGCTCGCCCAGTTGGTATACCCATACTACGCAAGCATTGAAAAACTAAAGGTAATGTAGCCCCCATCAATATTGTTGGAACTCCTAGGACTGCGGCGCCTAACGACATCCGTAATATTGTCAACCAGCCTGCATCTGGCGCACGGTCTTCAGCAATCATCACATAAATTAATTGAATGGCCGAGAACAACAAAGGCGTGATAGCTGCGTACAAACCTATAGCCGCCTCAAAATATGCATACCAAAGCAACGGACGCTTTGTTCGCTCCGCGAGTAACCCGCCTAACCATGCTCCTAATGCCATCCCTCCCATATAAGTCATGAGCACTGTTTTAGCTGCCAAAGATGTACCGCCAAAGGTCACCCCTAGTGCTTTGGCATATACAACTTCGTAAACTAAACCTGCTAAGCCCGAAAAGAAGAAAATACCGACCAGCCAATGATTGCCTTTTAGCTCTTTCGGCAAAAAAACAGGTGCACGCCAAGCCTTATTGAGATGTGAATGCTTATTTTTTAATAACAGATCTTCGTTTGCATCACACTCATCCCAGACGCATCGAATAAATACAAACAATAATAAAATACCAAAACCCACGCTAAAAATGCTCATTATTTGAACCAGCCTAATATTTTCTTCCAAAAAAATTGGCCAAAAGCGTAGCAATATCATCCAAATGAAAAACGCAAATATTGCGCTTAATTGGATTTTCTTAGCCCAACTAGGTGCTTGCTGCCAACGTGGTGGATTCATCAAGCTCACACCCACAGCTGTAGCAAATGGGACTGCAATTACCAAATCTATTAGATAATGCTCCCCTAAGGCCAACGTTGCCCAAGCAGTACCTAAAAGAAAGAAAATTGACAATGCAAACAGAAACTTGCGCCTAAATGAGGCACAAATCATAAGAACCCATATAGCCCCAGATAGATGCATTGACGGCACTGCATTCCTAGCTGAACCTTGTACCGTAGCCATCACTGATGGTATATCTGTAATCCCTGGGATATTCGATGGGTAATTTGTCAAGCCATATACCGCTATTGGCCCTGTTGCGGGAAGCCACAAATAGCATATCCAAGCGATACCAAAAGGCAAGACAAGCATGCGCCAGCCATGAAGAGATCGAATTTTTTTTTCCCTAATTAGCATTGCAACCAATGGAAAAAATAACAGCGCAAGCAGTGAATAAATTACCACTGTCAGCGATCTTATCCAATTAGGTCCCTCATTGGCAACTTTCGCAATGAATTGCGAGAACCCACCAAATGCAGCATCTATTTTTATCAAATGATAATCATAGGTAAGAGGATATAACAAGACCCCATTACGAAGTGCGGCATTTGTTGCCACCCCCAAAGAAATTGTTGCAATCGTCAGCAATATGTATGTAGAAACCCACTCTGGTAAATTTTTCCTAGAAATAATATGAGCTACTATATAATAAATTGCCTTTATAAACAAACCCCACCCCAAGGGAATCGCAAATATATAAAACAGTGAATAAAATTGATAAGCTTCATCAGTCGCAAATATATAAAAAAAGACAAATACAAGCCCTATCACTGCAAAAATATTTCGACCTTTTACTCCCCATGGCAACCACCCAGCGATGGCGAAAAAAATTGCCCCCCCTGCCAAAGGAAAAGACCATTGAATAAAATGTCCAATTAGCGTCCTATCAACCCCCATAATGGTTGAAATATACGAATGACCGTAAAGCATCAAGTGCACTGATTCCGCTAACAGTGCCATAACTACAAATAATGTAGCCCATGCCCTCACTTCTTTCATATACATCTCAACCATATCCCTCGCCCTGATAAATTATTTATAAAAAAGAAAAGAGCGCAAAAGCGCTCTTTTTTAGTAGGCAATTAATTTTATTTGCATTCTGCGGGAGCGTATCGCGCAGCCAGCGAACCTGCGGTAGCACTCGCAAAACCTGCAGACGATGCCGAGGCTGCCATGCAGCGCCATGCAACATTATCAGCAGGAGGAGTGAACGAAGAAGTGCCTGTCGGCAATGCAGTGCCGATTGGTGCATTAGGAGTAACAATCAACGAACCACCACCTGCAGCACCAGTGGTAGTCATGGTGATGACACCGGTACCAGAAGCAATCGCCAGAGATGCCATATTTTTAGTGGCAGTCGGAGCAGTAAATCCAAATGCGTAACCGTCAGCATTCGAAGTTGGATTGCCCGAAGCCAAAACATCAGCGACTTGAACTTTTGCCGCAGAAACGGCAACCAAGCCTTCGGAAACACGCGCTCTCACCGTGTAGTCTTGGTACGCAGGCAGTGCCACCGCAGCCAAAATACCGATAATCGCCACAACGATCATCAGTTCAATCAGGGTGAAACCCTTTTGCATCTTACGCAGCATGTTGAATCCTCTCTATGTAACCAGTGATTAGGTAGCCTTGTCGAGCGACTTGGCGTGCATCACTTACAGCAATTGCTATGCCAACTTTTAGCGCCTACACATCTCGCGGTCTTGGCTGACAAAAATGCGGCGTTTTGTTAACTTATTGTGCAATACGTTCATAAATGTCAGCAAGTCGAGATTTCTGCCATTTTTGTCACCTGCATGTTGAGCGCGCATGCAATGCATAAGGGATGCACAAACAGAAACGGCACCCAAAGGTGCCGTCGCTGCTGTGTAGACCTGTCTACGCAAGTTCCAGGTTCAGGGTCTTAAGTCCAAAACTCATAAGCCATCCCCGCCAGCTCAATCCGATCCCCCTTGTGCATCGACAGCCCCACGCCATTGAGCGCCTGGCCATTGAGCACCACATCGGCCGAGCCATCGACCTTGGTGGCGATATAGCCCTTGCCCCGCTTGGTCAGCGCAGCGACGGCAATACCGGGGCGGCCGACGGTGGTGACGACCTTGGACAGAATGATGTCTTCGCTGGCGCCGCTGACGGCGCGCAGGTAGGGGCTGGGGGTGTAGGGCTGCTCTTCGGCAGGGGGGAAGTCGGCGGGGACCGTGGGGCTGTCTTCGCCGTGGTCGGCATGGGCGGGCTTGGCGGTCAGGCTGCCGGCTTCGCTGGCATGCATGTAATGGCTTTCGGGCACGAGCGAGTTCATCAAAAAGCGGATGCGGCATTTGCCGATGTCCAGCAGATCGCCGCTTTGCAGCACCTGGCGGCGCACCTTGAGGCCGTTGACCTTGGTGCCATTGGTGCTGCCCAGGTCTTCGACGACGACGATGCCGATCTTCTTCTCATAGGTGAAGGCCACATGCTCGCCGCTGACCGCCATGTCGGTCAGCACGATGTCGTTGGTGGAACGGCGCCCCAGGGTGGCCCTGGACTCCGTCAGCATGTAGTCCTGGATCACCACTCCATCTAATGAAACTATGAGTCTTGGCATATTGATAAACCTCGTCACGATTATATGCACATAAGCTATACAAATGACACTTTCGATACGCGGTTGACAAAGGATCACGATGTGTTGGGTGCTACCGGATTTTAGTTACGGGTTTACCCTTGATTCCCCTTGATGACTGATGCCGATCAATGCGTTGGCTGCTGCAGGCGCTCTTTCCCCTTGACGATGCACCCTCTCTGCAGCCCGGCGTAGAAATGCAAAAAGCGCCCGAAGGCGCTTTGTGTTGGGCTGAGAGGATCAGCCGCTCAGTGTGCAGGCGCGGTATTGCGCTTTTGCAGCCACAGGCCCAGGCCCACCACCAGGGCGGCGCCAGCGGCAGCTGCCAGGTAGTGCAGCGCAGGGTTGGCTGCTACAAAGCCGTGCAGCAGCTTGTCGTTCATGATGGTCTCGCCACCCACCCAACCGATGAGGCCAGCGCCCAGGATCACGATGACCGGGAAGCGCTCCATCAGCTTGATCATCAAGGTGGAGCCAAAGACCACCAGCGGGATCGAGATCGCCAGGCCCAGGATCAGCAGCAGCATATTGCCGCCGGCAGCTGCCGCCACGGCAATCACGTTGTCCAGGCTCATCACCAGGTCGGCGATCAGGATGGTGCGGATGGCGGCCATCATCGTGCCGGTGCCCTTGCCCGCGCCCTCTTCTTCGTCATGGCTGGTGAGCAGTTGCAGGCCAATCCACAGCAGCAGGCAACCGCCGACGATCTGCAGGAAGGACAGCTCCAAGAGCTTGGCGGCGACCACGGTCAGCAAGATGCGCAGCACCACGGCGGCGCCGGAGCCGAACATGATGGCTTTTCTTTGTTGTTCAGGGGGTAGGGAGCGCGCTGCGAGCGCGATGACAACGGCGTTGTCGCCCGAGAGAATGATGTTGATCCAGATGATCTTGACCAGCCCGATCCAGAAGTCGGGATGATTGACGTAATCCATGTTGCGCTCCGTAGTTATGAATAAAGACGCCAGACCTGAACGATCTGGCGTCTTCTTTTTATGGAGTACGCAGTTTAGCGGGGCACGCAGCCCCTGGCATGCGTAATTTTGCTTACTTCAGCAGGCCTTGCAGCAGGCGGCCCATTTCGGATGGGTTGCGGGTGATGGTGAAACCGCACTCTTCCATGATGGCCAGCTTGGCATCTGCCGTGTCGGCGCCGCCGGAGATCAGCGCGCCAGCGTGGCCCATGCGCTTGCCGGGAGGGGCAGTCACACCAGCGATGAAGCCCACCACAGGCTTCTTCATGTTGGCCTTGCACCAGAGAGCGGCTTCAGCTTCGTCTGGACCGCCGATTTCGCCGATCATGATCACAGCGTCGGTGTTCGGGTCGTCGTTGAACGCCTTCATCACGTCGATGTGCTTGAGACCATTGATGGGGTCGCCACCGATACCGACAGCCGAAGACTGGCCAATGCCCAGTTCGGTCAGCTGTGCCACGGCTTCATAGGTCAGGGTGCCCGAACGGCTCACCACACCGATGCGGCCTGGCTTGTGGATGTGACCGGGCATGATGCCGATCTTGATTTCACCGGGGGTGATCAGGCCTGGGCAGTTGGGGCCCAGCAGCAAGGTCTTCTTGCCGCCAGCCGCTTCCTTGGCCTTCATCTTGTTGCGCACTTCCAGCATGTCGCGCACGGGGATGCCTTCGGTGATGCAGATGGCCAGGTCCAGGTCGGCTTCCACGGCTTCCCAGATCGCAGCAGCAGCGCCTGCAGGTGGCACATAGATCACGGACACGGTGGCACCGGTGTCCTTGGCAGCATCCTTGACCGAACCGTAGATAGGGATGTCGAAAATCTTTTCGCCAGCCTTCTTGGGGTTCACGCCAGCGACGAAGCAGTTCTTGCCGTTCGCGTATTCCTGGCACTTTTCAGTGTGGAACTGGCCGGTCTTGCCCGTGATGCCTTGGGTAATGACTTTGGTGTCTTTATTGATATAGATAGACATGTGTGTTCTCCAGGGCTTACTTCACTGCGGCAACGATCTTGGTGGCGGCTTCGGCCATGGTGTCGGCCGAGATGATGGGCAGGCCCGATTCGGCCAGCATCTTCTTGCCCAGCTCTTCGTTGGTACCCTTCATGCGCACCACCAGTGGCACGCTCAGGTTCACCGCCTTGCAAGCGGTGATCACGCCGGTAGCGATGGTGTCGCACTTCATGATGCCGCCGAAGATGTTGACCAGAATGCCCTTGACCTTGGGGTTCTTGAGCATGATCTTGAAGGCTTCAGTGACCTTCTCGGGGGTGGCACCGCCGCCCACGTCCAGGAAGTTGGCAGGCTCGCCGCCGAACAGCTTGATGGTGTCCATCGTGGCCATGGCCAGGCCAGCGCCGTTCACCAGGCAGCCGATGTTGCCGTCCAGGCTGATGTAGGCCAGGTCGAACTTCGAAGCTTCCACTTCCGCTGGATCTTCTTCGTCCAGATCGCGCAGGGCCACCAGCTCTGGGTGACGGAACAGCGCGTTGGGGTCGAAGTTGAACTTGGAGTCCAGTGCAATCACGTTGCCCTTGGAGTCACGGTTGAGCGGGTTGATTTCAACCAGCGATGCGTCCGTGTCCATGTAGCACTTGTACAGCTTTTGGCAGATATCGATGAACTGTGCCACCGAATCAGCAGGCATGCCGATGCCCTTGGCCAGTTCTTCACCATTGGCTTGCGTGAAGCCAGCAATGGGGTCGACCAGCACGGTGATGATCTTCTCTGGAGTGCTGTGCGCCACTTCCTCGATGTCCATGCCGCCTTCGCTCGAAGCGATGAAGGCCACCTTCTGCGTGCCACGGTCGGTCACGGCAGACAGGTAGTATTCCTGCTGGATGTCGGCACCGTCTTCGATGTACAGGCGGCGCACCTTCTGGCCTTCAGGGCCGGTCTGGTGGGTCACCAGTTGCATGCCGAGGATTTGCTCGGACAGCGCCTTCACATCGTCGATGGTCTTGGCAACCTTCACGCCACCGCCCTTACCGCGGCCACCTGCGTGAATCTGGGCCTTCACCACCCACACGGGGCCGCCCAGCTTCTGTGCTGCTTCCACTGCTTCTTGCACAGTGAAGGCGGGGATACCGCGCGGAACGGGCACGCCGAACTGACGCAAGATTTCCTTGCCTTGGTATTCATGAATTTTCATGATGTCTCTCAGTAAAACAAAATGGGAAAAAACCCGGCGGCCGAGCGCGCAGAACAAAGAATTCGCAAACAAGGCAGAAGGCCTGGCAGTCCGCGAATTTACCATGCTGCACTGCGCCATGGGGGGCAGCGCCTGCAGGAGTCCCAATGCGCTTCCGGGGTTTGTCGGCCGCCGGAATGCATATAGCTATTATTTGTATAGCTAACCAGCCATGTTGGGCAGTCGTCTCCGTGTACCAGGTCTATCAGCCAAGGCAGTCAATGCCTGTCGGAGGCCTGCGTAAAAGTTGTCGATAAATACCCGAGCGGTGCAGGATTTTTGGCACAGCCGCCCGGGGCTGACACATTTTTGCGCTAGTGCGCACTGCGCTTTGGGCCAGCACAGGGCCATCACAGGCCCCAAAACAGCATGTCCGGCGCATCGCACAAGCCCTTGTCAGACCGGACTGCAAATTTGCCATCCTCCTGCGCGCATTGCAGCGCTTTGTATGACAATAAGCACTTTCCCGAACCTCAAGCGCCCGCAGCCCGCAGGCGCCAACGCACAGCAGGAGTGATGGCAATGGCAAAAGTGTTTATCGACGGCGAAGCTGGCACCACCGGTTTGCAGATTCGCGAACGCCTGGTGGATATGCCCGGCGTGGAGTTGGTAAGCATTGCGCCCGAGCTGCGCAAGGACCCAGAGGCCAAGCGTGCGCTGATCGCCGGCGTGGACCTGGTCATCCTCTGCCTGCACGACGATGCCGCCAAGGACACCACGGCCATGGTTGATGCGATCGAGCAGGAAACCGGCCGCAGCATCCGCATCATCGATGCCTCGACCGCCCACCGCGTCAATGACCAGTGGGTCTATGGCTTCCCCGAGCTGAGCGCGGGCCAGAAAAGCGCCGTGCAAGCGGCCAAGCGCGTCTCCAACCCTGGCTGCTATGCCACCGGCGCCATCGCCATCCTGCGCCCGCTGATCGATGCCGGCCTGGTCCCTGCCGATGCCGCGCTGGCACTGCCTTCGGTGTCCGGCTACTCCGGTGGCGGCCGCCAGATGATGGAAGCCTATGAGGCCGGCGGTGCCGCCCCTTATGAGGCCTATGCGCTGGGCCTGACGCACAAGCACATCCCCGAAATCCTGAAATACACCGGCCTGACCCGCCGCCCGGTATTCATTCCTGCGGTCGGTAACTTTGCCCAGGGCATGCTGGTGCAGCTACCGCTGCACCTCGATGAGTTGCCCGGCAAGCCGCTGCTGAGCGATCTGCACAACGCCCTGGCCGCCCACTACGCCAAGACCAACCAGGACGAGCAATGGGTGCAGGTGCTGCCGCCCACCGACGACAACAAGCTGGCCGCCGATACCTTGGCAGGCACGAACAAGCTGGAAATCCGCGTGTTCGGCAACGAGCAGCTGCGCCAGGCCGTCGTCATCGCCCGCCTGGACAACCTGGGCAAGGGCGCCAGCGGCGCTGCAGTGCAAAATCTCAAGCTGATGCTGGGTCTCTAATCCACCGCTGCGCCAGCACGACAAAGCCGCCCCATGGGGCGGCTTTTCTCTGTCTGGGCGATGACCAGATGCCGGGCACTATCCCACCAGGCACCTGCCGGTGATCAGCGCTCCACCGTGCGGTTCCAGCGCTTGTTCCACTCGGGGCGGTCGGCGTTGACCACATCCCAATCCACAGCCACGGCATTCTTCAGGATGGCGTTCATCTTGTTCTGCTCTTCGGCTGGCTTGCCTTGCAGCTTGGTCTTGGGGTTCACGGGGTTGTAGCTGCCGTTTTCCATCGCCAGCGCCTGGGCTTCCGGGCTCACCAGATACTCCACCAGCTTTTGCGCCAGCTCGGACTCGGGGTTGTTGTTGAGCACGCACATGGCGGTCATCAGCACAACAGCGCCTTCCTTCGGCGCCACATATTCCATCGGGATGCCCTTGGACTTCATCAGCTCGGCCTGCGTCAGGGTGTAGGGGAAGATGGCGGCATCACCGGCCTGCATCATCTCCACCACCTTGGACGAGTTGGGGATGTACTCCACCACGTTCGGGCCAATGGTCGTCGGCCAGGCCTTGAAGGCCGGGTCCACGTTCTTTTCGTTGCCGCCCTTGAGGCGGTTGAACATCAAAAAGGCATGCAGGCCAAAGGACGAGGCCGGCATCGACTGCACCACCACCTTGCCCTTGAGCTTGGGGTCGGCCAGGTCGTTCCAGGAAGTGGGTGCAGCCCAGCCCTTTTCGGCAAACATCTTGGTGTTGTAGGCCAGGCCGGTCAGGCCCATCGACAGGCCAATGGCGCTGTCCTTGATCTTCGCGATGTCCGGGATCTCGCTGTAGCCGGCAGCGGGCTTGAGCTTTTCGCACAGACCCATGCTGATGGCGCGGTACATCACGCCGTCATCCAGGGTCATGACCTGCATCTGGGCCTTGTCCTTGGAGGCCTGGGCCTTGGCCAGGATATCGGTCGAGGTGCCCGGCACCACGACGACCTTGACATTGTTGGCCTTCTCGAACGCGGGGAACACGAACTGCGAGTAGGTGCGCTCCATGTTGCCGCCATTCATGCCGATGTAGATGGTTTTGGTCTGTGCCTGCACCGCGCTGGCCGCAGCCACCACAGAGGCCATCAGGGCGATGGCGCGCACAGGAGTTTTGAGGGTCGTCGTCCAAGAAGACATGTGGATTCCTTTCAGGTTGAACATGCGGGGTCGGTAAATCGGTCTATACGGAAAGCATCAATCGGCGTGCTGCTGCGGCCCTGGGCAATCAGCTCAGCCATCACATCGCCCACGCCCGGCCCGAGCTGAAATCCCCCGCCGGCAAAACCAAAGGCATGGTAGAGGCCGGCCTGGCGGCTGCTGGCGCTGATGATGGGCTCGTGGTCAGGCAAGGCGCCTTCGTTGCCGCTCCAGGTGCGGATCAGCTGGGCGTTCTTCAACTGGGGCAGCAGCTCCACCAGCTGCGGCAGCTGCGCCCAGACGGTGGTGTGGCGGTTGCGCGCGCGGGTGTCGTCCAGCACCAGTCCGGGCCCGCCGCCAAACACCACATTGCCCCGGCGCACCTGGCGGCAGTAGATGCTGCCGCCCTCCACGCCCAGGCTCCAGTGCAAAAAGTAGGGCAAGGGCTCGGTCACGCCCATGGCCGGCGGCCGGATGCGCATGGGCACCGGCTCGCCGCACTGCTCGGCAAACTGGCCGGCCCATGCGCCTGCGGCGTTGACCACCACATTCGCGCGGATCTCCATCTCGGGCGTGCGCACCACAAAGCGCTGGCCATTGTGCGCCACCTCCAGCACGGGGCTGTGCTCGAACACCTGGGCCCCCGCCCGCGCGGCCGCCGTGGCAAAGGCCGGTGACAGCAGGCGCGGGTTGGCCTGGCCATCATCCGGGCAGAAGGAGCCGCCCACGACCTTGGCGCCGCCGACCGGAAAGCGCTTGTGCAGCTCTGCGCCATCGAGCAGCTGCAGGTCCAGCCCACAGTCGCGCGTCTTCTCGGCATAGCGCACTAAAGATTCCATATCCGCCTGCGAGCGGGCAATCTTGAAGTGGCCCGAGCGCTCGTACTCGGCCTCGGTGCCGATCAGCGCGGTCAGGCGCCCCCAGTGCTGGTGGGCGCGTTGCGACAGCGGCAGCATCGCCAGCGACCGCCCCTGGCGGCGCACACCACCAAAATTGACGCCGCTCGAGCGCGAGCCGCAGAGATCGCGCTCGACCACTACCACCGGGATGCCGCGTTTGCGCAAGAACAGCGCCGTGCTCGCGCCCATGATGCCGCCGCCAATCACCACCACCTCGGTGGCCAGTTGCTTAACCATGGCTGGCCTCCTGGTCCGTGCTGACCACGGTCATGTCCAGCGGCAGGGGCTTGATCGGCGCCTGGCCCCGGATGCGGCCTATCTGCGCCACAGGCACCTGCAAGGTATCGGCCAGGATCTCGGTCGCAGCCACACCGCACATGCGGCCCTGGCAGCGGCCCATGCCAACCCGGCACAGCGCCTTGATGCGGTTGATGTCGCCCTGCGGCTGGTTGGCAGCGGTAGCGCGCAGCTCAGCCGCCGTGATGTTTTCGCAGCGGCAGACCACCAGCTCGTCCGGTGCACGCGCCGCCCAGTCGTCGGGGAAGGGAAACGCCACCTCCAGCGCCTGGCGGAACTGCTGCGTCTTGTCCAGCTGCTGGCGCAGCCTGGCCTGGCGCGCTGCATCGGTTGCAATGCCCCGGTCCTGCAGCAAAGCCAGTGCGGCCAGCTCGCCCGACATCTCGGCCGCGTCCGCCCCCATGATGCCGGCGCCGTCGCCCGCCAGATAGACGCCGGGCACGCTGCTGCGCCGGTCGGCATCGATCTGCGGCACATAGCAGCGGTGCAGCGGGGCAAAGGCGAACGCGCAGCCCAGCAGGTCGGCCAGCTGCGTCTCGGGCCGCAGCGCATAGCCCAGGCCGATGGCGCTGCAGGCAGTGCGTTGCTCGGCGCCCTGCGCATCCTTCCACACAATAGCCTGCACGCGGTCTGCGCCTTCGGCGCGCAGCAGCTGCACGCCGTGGTGTACCGGCACATCGTGAAACATCAGCCAGCTCAAAAAGTACAGGCCCTTGGCGGTGACTGCCGGTTGGGCCAGCATCGCTGGCGCCGCCTTGTAGCGCTGCACGGCAGGAGCCGTATCCAGCACCGCCAGCACCCGGCCACCGGCCTTGGCGTACTGGTAGGCCACGAGATACAGCAAGGGGCCGGTGCCGGCAAACACCACCGCGTCGCCAATCGCACAGCCCTGGTACTTCAAGGCCACCTGGGCGCCGCCCAGGGTGTAGACGCCGGGCAGGGTCCAGCCCGGCAGGGGCAATACCCGGTCGGTGGCGCCGGTGGCGACGATCAGATCGCGCCAGCGCAGGGTATTGGCGGTGCGCTGCGCCGTGTGCAGCAGGTCCAGGCTGTGGCCCTGGGCGTTCCAGACGAGGGTGTCGGGCCGGTAGTCCAGCTGCGGGCGCAGGCGGTCAAAGGTCTGGTGCAGATCGCTGGCGCGGCCGGCCTCAAAGCCATACAGGTCCTTGGGCGTGCGGCCAAAGCCATCGGGCTGGCGGCGGTAGATCTGGCCTCCGGCCTTGGGCGCCTCGTCGATGACGACCGGGCGCAGGCCATGGGCCAGCAGAGTTTGCGCGGCGCGGATGCCGGCAGGCCCGGCGCCCACGATGACGGGCGGCCCGTCTGCGGGCCGGGGATCGTCCAGGTAGAAATCGCTGCCGATCATGGTTGCACCTGGGTCGCATTGGTGGCGGTAGCCTGGGCCACGGCCTCTGCCGTGGTACAGATCTGCATGCCCGCCTGCAGCAAGGTGGAGCAGGCGCGCAGCTTGCGGCCGGCCTGCTCACCACCCAGCGTGACCCAGCAGTCCTGGCAGGCGCCCATCATGCAAAAGCCGGCGCGCGGGCTATGGGCAAACTCATGGCTGCGCAGCTGGGCCGACTGGGTCAGCACGGCAGTCAGCACCGTGTCGCCCTGCAGCGCCTGGGCAGGCTGGCCGTTGAGCACAAACTGCAGCGGCTGGCGACCCTGCTCCTTGAGGCGCTGCAGCTGGCCGGCCGGCAAAAGAGGAGTAGCGTGTGCCATCAGTGCTTGCCGATCAGGATGCGGTCCAGTCCATAGACCTTGTCGAGCAAGAGCATCAGCCCCAGCGTGATGAACACGATCAGCGCCGAAACGGCCGCCATCATCGGGTCCAGCGACTCGGTGGCATACATGTACATGCGCACCGGCAAGGTCACCGTGCTGGGCGAGACCACAAAAATCGACATGGTCAGCTCGTCAAAGCTGTTGATAAAGGCCAGCAACCAGCCGCCGGTGATGCCGGGCAGGATCATCGGCAAGGTGATGCGCTGGAACACCTTGGCATTGCTGGCGCCCAGCGAGTAGGCGGCCTGCTCGGCGCTGCGGTCAAAGCCGATCAGCGCGGCCATCACCAGGCGCATGGTGTAGGGCATCACCACCAGCGCATGGGCAAAGATCAGCCAGCCAAAGCTGCCCTGGCCGCCGACCAGCGAGAACATACGCAGCATCGCCACACCCAGCACCAGGTGGGGAATGATCAGCGGCGACAGGAACAGCGCCTGCAGCGCGCCACGGCCCGGGATCTCATAGCGCACCAGCGCAATGGCAGCGGGCACGGCCAGCGCGGTCGAGATGGAGGCGGCCGCGACCGCCAGGCCCAGGCTGTTCCAGAACGACTGGACAAAATCGGCATGGTGCAGCACCTGCTCAAACCAGCGCAGCGAGAAGCTGGTGGTGGGCAGGGTCAGGGTCTCGGCCGGGGTGAAGGCCACCAGGCAGACGATCACCAGCGGCGCCAGCATGAAGATGATGACCAGCGCGTTGAAGATGAGGGCAATGGGTCCGTTTTTTTGCATGTCAGTTACCTCGCCTCTCAGCCCAGGGTCTTCTTGTAGCGGCCTTCAACCATGCGGTTCCAGCCCAGCATGATCACCAGGTTGGCAGCCAGCAGCACAAAGGCGATGGCTGCGCCCAGCGGCCAGTTCAGCTCGTGCAGGTACTCGTCATAGATCAAGGTGGCGACCATCTTGACCCGGCGCCCGCCCAGCAGGCCGGGAATCGCAAACGAGCTGGCGGCCAGGCCGAACACGATCAGGCTGCCCGAGAGAATGCCGGGCAGCACCTGCGGAAACACCACGCGGCGCAGGGTGGTGAAGTGCGAGGCACCCAGCGACAGCGAGGCGCTCTCGACCGAAGGATCGAGCTTTTGCAGCGAGGTCCAGACGGGGATCACCATGAAGGGCAGCATCACATGCACCAGTGCAATGACAATGGCCGTCTCGTTGTAGAGCAGCTTGACCGGGCTGATGCCCACCAGGCGGAAGATGTCGTTGATCAAGCCTTCGGGGCCCAGCAGCATGCTCCAGCCAAAGGCCCGCACCACCACCGAAATCAACAGCGGCGCCAGGATGATCAGCAAGAAGATGGAGCGCCAGGGCGCGCGCATCTTGCTCAGGATGTAGGCCTCGGGCGCGCCGATGGCGATGCAAATCAACGTCACCAGGCCCGAAATCCACAAGGTGCGCCAGAAGATCTCGTAGTAGTAGCTGTCGGTGACGATGTGCACATAGTGCTCGATCGTGAAGCTGCCCGCGACCGGACCGGTGTCCACGTTGTAGGCATTGAAGGACAGGATGGTGGTCAGCAGCAGCGGCACCGCCAGCATCACCGCAAACAGCAGCAGCGCCGGAGCGCTCATGGCCCAGGGGGCCCAGGTGCGGCGCTCGCTCATGCGGCCACCCCGTCACCAGCGATCAGGCGCACATTGCGGTCGGACCAGTCGATCCCCACCTGGCTGCCTACCTGGTGGGGCGCCTCGCCATCGTTGGCCGCCGTCACGGTGATGCTGCCCAGCGGGCATTCCACCGTGTAGAGCCAGAGATTGCCCAGGAAGAAGCGCTCGCGCACAGTGCCCTGGGTGCGGCCGGGCGAAATGGCCGACAGCTGGATTTTCTCGGGGCGCAGGCCCAGCAGCAAACGCGTGCCGTGGCTGGCCGCTGCGGCGGGCACATCCTGCACCGCCATCTGCACATCGCCCACATGCGCCAGCCACTGGCCGCCCTGGGCATGCACGGTGGCCTGCAGCAGGTTGGCCTTGCCGACAAAGGTGGAGATAAAGGCGTTGTGCGGGTGCTCGTACACCGTGTGTGGCGTGTCCACCTGGGTGATGCGGCCGGCTTCCATCACCACGACGCGGTCGCTGATCGACATGGCTTCGCTTTGGTCATGCGTGACCATGATGGTGGTCGTGCCCACCTTGCGCTGGATCTCGCGCAGCTCGAACTGCATCTCCTCGCGCAGCTTGGCATCGAGGTTGGACAGCGGTTCATCGAGCAGCAGCACCGGTGGCTTGATGACCAGCGCCCGGGCCAGGGCCACGCGCTGGCGCTGGCCGCCCGAGAGTTCACGCGGGTAGCGGTCGGCATAGGGACCCAGGTGCACCAGGGCCAGCGCTTCGCTGGCACGCTCGCTGCGCTCGGGCTGCGCCACCTTGCGCATCTCCAGGCCGAACTCGACGTTCTCGCGCACGGTCATGTGCGGGAACAGCGCATAGGTCTGGAACACGATGCCCAGGCCGCGCTCATTGGCCTTGGCGCGGGTGATGTCCTTGCCGTCGAGCTCAATGCGGCCTTCGGTCACATCCACAAAGCCAGCAATCATCTGCAAGCTCGTGGTCTTGCCGCAGCCCGAGGGGCCGAGCAAGGAGACGAACTCGCCCTTTTGCACATCCAGGTTGAACTGGCTGACCACCCGGTTGGGGCCGTACTGTTTGGAGACGTTGTGGAGACGCAGAAAACTCATGGAAATCACCTCGGTGGCACAGGGTTGCGGGGCCCGTCGGCCATGTCGCACGGATGAACGACATTTGCAACTATTTGTCTATTTTCGGAATGTGGTTTGAATCCATACACGGTGTAAACACTGATAATGGAAGATAAATTTGATTTATTCCGATAAATGGAATAAAAATCAGATGTACCGAATTTTTATTCCGAAAAACCATGAGCACCGACACCTCTGAGGACAACAGCCACCAGCGCGGCACCCTGCACCGCAGCTTTTTGGTGATGCGCGCGCTGGCCGCACACCAGACCGAAGGCGTGCGCGTGACCCATCTGGCCAAGGAAATCGGCCTGACCCAGGCCACCACGCACCGGCTGCTGCAAGGCCTGATCCAGGAGGGCATGGTCGAGCAGGACCAGGTGCACAAGCTCTACCGGCTGAGCCTGGATTTGTTCTCGCTGGCCGCCCAGGCCGGTGCGGTAAGCGACCTGCGCAGCCTCGCGCGCCCGGTGCTGCTGCGCCTGTGCGCCAGCCTCAACGACACGGTGATCCTGATGGTGCGCTCGGGCTTTGACGCGGTCTGCCTGGACCGCATCGAAGGCCAGTTCCCGATCCGCACCTTTACCGGTGATATCGGCGGGCGCGTGGCGCTGGGCGTGGGCCAGGGCTCGCTGGTCATCCTGGCCAACCTGCCCGAGGCCGAGCGCGAGGAGGTGCTGCGCTTCAACCTGCCGCGCATGCAGCACTACAACGTCTATGACGAGGTCTACATGCGCACCGAGATCGACAAGGCGCACCGCCAGGGCTATACCGCCAAGAACTCCGGCCTGCTCGAAGGGATGGCTGGCCTGGCCGTGCCGGTGTTTGACCGGGGTGGCCAGGTGGTGGCAGCGCTGTCGATCGGCACCCACACCGCGCGCCTGAGCGACGAGCGCCTGCCCATCGTGCGCGACATGCTGCTGCGCGAAGCCAAAACGCTGAGTGCGCAGATCAACCCCTTTGACCCGACCTTGCGCCACCCGATGCATGCGATCTCCACCGGGGACCGCACCCGCTCGATGTAAGCCCAGCCCTGTCACCTTCCGTTTTTCTGCACTTCAACGCCCCCCGCCATGGCCTCCAGCACCCCCTTGCACCTCATCATCAAAAGCGGCGGCAGCGCTGCGATCCCGGAATGGACGGCCCTGTTTGCCGAATTTGCGCCGCATGTGGTGGTGCATGACTGGAACACGCCACCCGCCGATCTCAGCCTGGTGGATTTCGCAATGGTCTGGGAGCCCGAGACCGGCGCGCTGGCCCGTTTTCCGCAGCTCAAGGCCATCTTCAGCTCGGCCGCCGGCGTGGACCATATCCTGGCCGACCGCGACCTGCCCGCCAACTTGCCCATCGTGCGCATGGTGACGGGCGAATCGCAGCAGCGCATGGCCGAGTTCTGTCTGATGGCCACCCTGATGCTGCAAAAAAACATGCCCCGCGCGCTGGCCCAGCACCGCCAGCAGCAGTGGATCGAGTTCAACCCGCCGCATGTGGCCAGCGAGCTGCGCGTGGGCATTCTGGGCCTGGGCACCCTGGGCGCTGCTGCCGCGCAGATGCTGCGCGCCGTGGGCTACCCGGTGCAGGGCTGGTCGCAAACGCGCAAGCAGATCGAGGGTGTGACCAGCTACTGCGGCCAGGACGAGCTGGCCGCCTTTTTGCGCAGCAGCCAGGTGCTCATCTGCCTGCTGCCCGATACGCCTGCGACCCGGGGCATTCTCAATGCCCAGCTGTTTGCCCAGTTGCCCGCCGGCGCCCAGCTGGTCAATGCCGGCCGGGGCACGCAGCTCCACAGCGCCGACCTGGTGGCCGCGCTCGACAGCGGCCAGTTGGGCGGTGCGCTGCTGGATGTCACCGAGCCCGAGCCCTTGCCGGCCGATTCGCCGCTGTGGACGCACCCACGCGTCATCCTCACGCCCCACATCGCCGCCAGCGCCAGCCGCCGCGCCAAGGCGCGCCAGGTGGCCTTGTCGATGGCGCAGTGGCAGGCCGGGCAGGCGCTGGACAACTGCTTTGACCGGGTGCGCGGCTACTGACCAACCCGGGTACATGGGGCCGGCCAGGCCGCTGAACGCTGGGCCGCTGCAAAGCCACCACTGGCGCCATATCCGAGTGTTTTGCGATGCCAAGCCCTTGGCCCCACCAGGGCCGCCCAATAGCCGCTAGCATGCGAGCCGCCCTCGTCTGCATCCCCTCCTCTCCATGTCCACCCCTTCCCTTGTGCCCAGCCAGCGCGCGACGCTGATTGGGCTTTCTGCCGTGCTCTGCTGGTCTGCACTGGTGAGCCTGTTCCGCAGCGTTGCCGAACACCTGGGGGCGATCGGCGGGGCCGCCTGCGTGTTCTCGCTCAGCGCCTTCTTGGTGACCTGGCGCTTTGGCCTGCCGCGCGCCGCACAGCTCAAGGCCATGCACCCGGCCTATCTGCTGGGCTGCGGCCTCTTGTTTGTGCTCAACGAGATCGCTTTTTCGCTGTCGATGGGCTGGGCCAGCCACCGGGGCCAGACGCTGGAGCTGGGCATGATCAACTACCTCTGGCCCAGCCTGACCTTGGTGATGGCCACCGTGCTGGGCCTGCAGCGCTTTCGCGCCGGCCTGGTGCCGGGCGTGCTGCTGTCGATGGCCGGCATTGTGCTGGTGGTCAAGGGCGACAATGCGCTGTCCCTGGCCAGCCTCTGGGCCAATGTGCAAAGCAACCCGCTGGCCTATGCGCTGGCGCTGTGCGCGGCCTGCCTCTGGCCTTGCTACTCGGTGGTGTCCAAGCGCTACACCCAGGGCGCCAATGCACTGCCGGCCTTTCTCTGGGCCGTGGCCGCCGTGCTCTGGATCAAGTACGCGCTCAGCCCCGAGCCACCGCTGCGCTTTACCCTGCCCGCCTTGCTGCAGCTGGGCCTGCTCAGCGGCTTGACCGCCCTGGGCTACAGCTGCTGGGACCATGGCCTGCGCGCCGGCAACCTGACAGTGATGGCCGTGGGCTCCTACTTCACCCCCGTGCTGTCTGCGCTGGTCGGCACGCTCTGGCTGCAGGTGCAGCCGTCCTGGAGCTTTTGGCAAGGCGTGGCCCTGGTCACGCTGGGCTCGCTGGTCTGCTGGTGGGCCACCCGCAGCCCGGGGCCAGCCGATGGCAAAAAGCTGGCGGGCTAAGCACCTGCCCGCGCTTGCCAGTGCCAACGCGGGGCGGCATCGCCAGCCTTTGTATACACATGCAAACACCTAGGTGGCGCGCCATGGCCAAAAGCGCGCGCCGCACTATAGTGGGCGGGTTGCCCGCGTTTTTTCCGAGCTGCCCATGGACTACTCCCGCCCCAACCATATCCCCACCGCCGCCGAGCAAGAGGCCGACAAGCGCCTGGAGCTGCGTGGCCTGATCGCATTTGCCGTGCTCACCGTGGTGGCGACCATCGCTGCCGCGCTGGTCTTTGGCAGCCATATCAGCTAATCGCTGATTTCTTCACCCCTCGGAAACGACACCGCCAGCGTGGCTGCCGGGTGTGGCTGCGGTCCGCTGGCCGTCTGCCTGCAGAGCTGCGCTTTTCCAGCTAGGATGCAAGGCTGCTTTTCGCAGCTTTCCCTGCATCCACCGCGCGCCCATGTCTTCCTCTCCGATCTCCCCCGCCCAGGCCTCTTCGCAACGCGCCACCCTGATTGGCCTGTCGGCCGTGTTGTGCTGGTCCACCTCGGTGGGCCTGTTTCGCAGCGTGGCGGAGCACCTGGGCCCCATTGGCGGGGCGGCGGCGGTGTTTAGCTTGGGGGCCTTGCTGGTCACGCTGCGCTTTGGCCGCCCGCGCCTGGCGCAGCTGCGCGCCATGCACCCGGCCTACCTCTGGGGCTGCGGCCTGCTGTTTGTGCTCTACGAGATCGCGCTGTCGCTGTCGCTGGGCTTTGCCAGCAACCGGGGCCAGACCTTGGAGCTGGGCATGATCAACTACCTGTGGCCCAGCCTGACGATTGTGCTGGCGACAGCCTTTGGGCTGCAGCGCTTTCGCTTCGGCCTGGTGCCGGGGGTCTTGCTGGCCATGGCCGGCATTGTGCTGGTGCTCAAGGGCGACAGCGCGCTGTCCATCGCCAGCCTCTGGGCCAATGTGCAAAGCAACCCGCTCGCCTATGGCCTGGCGTTCTCGGCCGCCTGGCTTTGGCCCTGCTACTCGGTCATCGCCAAGCGCTATGCCCATGGCGCCAATGCGCTGCCGGCCTTTCTCTGGGCCGTGGGCGCGGTGCTCTGGGCCAAGTACGCGCTCAGCAATGAGCCGGCGCTGCAGCTGTCGCTGCCGGCCATCGTGCAGCTGTGCATGCTCAGTGGCCTCACCGCGCTGGGTTACAGCTGCTGGGACCACGGCCTGCGCGCCGGCAACCTCACAGTGATGGCCGTGGGCTCCTACTTCACCCCCGTGCTGTCTGCCTTGGTCGGCACCGTCTGGCTGCAGGTGCAACCGTCCTGGAGCTTCTGGCAGGGGGTGATGCTGGTGACGGCCGGCTCGCTGATCTGCTGGTGGTGTACCCGCAGCAAATAGCGCCGCGCGGGAAGCGCCACGCGGATAGCGCCGCGCGGGAAGCGCCACGCGGGACAGCGCCCGCGCTGAATGCTCAGCCTTTGCGTGCCGCTTCCAGCGCGGCAATATCGATCTTGGTCATGCCCATCATCGCCTCGAACACCCGCTTGGCTGCGGCCCGGTCGGGGTCGGACATGGCTGCAGTCAGCATGCGGGGCGTGATTTGCCAGGAGATGCCCCAACGGTCCTTGCACCAGCCACAGGCGCTTTCCTGCCCGCCATGGCTGACGATGGCGTTCCACAGGCGGTCGGTCTCGGCCTGGTCATCCGTGGCGATCTGGAAGGAAAAGGACTCATTGTGCTGAAAATGCGGCCCGCCGTTGAGCCCTATGCAGGCAATGCCCGCCACGTTGAACTCCACCACCAGCACATCGCCCTGCCGGCCATCGGGGTAGTCACCCGGCGCGCGGTGTACCGCGCCCACGGCGCTGTCCGGAAAAGTCTGGGCATAGAACTGCGCGGCATCGAGCGCATCGCCCTGGTACCAGAGGCATACGGTATTTTTTGTGGTCATCGTCGGTCTCCTGCGTCAAGCGGAACAGACGTCTAGGCTATCGCTTGGCAGCACACCTGTGGGTAGGACAGCGCTGCACAGCAAGGGCGCCGCCGCACTGCGGGCAACGCGGCCTCAGGCGCCGCTGCGCCTTTTCTCGCGCAGCATGAACAGGTACAGGCCCTCGACCTTCTCGCGCGCCCAGGGCGTTTTGCGCAAAAAACGCAGGCTGGAGTTGATGCTCGGGTCCAGGCAAAAACAACGCACGGGGATGCGCTCACCCAGCTCTTCCCAGCCAAAGTACGCGACCAGCTCGTTCAGGATGTGCTCCAGGGTCAGGCCATGGAGGGGGTTATTGGGCTGTTCGGCAGTGCTCATGGCCGCCATTGTCGCCGAGCAGGGGCACAGGCTGCGGGGCTGGGGCTTTGCGGGCCGCGCATGGCACAGCCCAGCGGGGTGCTGTTCAGCGGCTAATCGCCATCCCCGCCGCGCAGCACCTGGCGCACCACATCCCCGCCAAAACCCCGGCTGGCCAGAAAGCGCATCTGCTTGGCCCGCTCCTGCGGGCTCTCGGGCGGCGTGCCAAAACGGCGTTGCCAGACCTCACGGGCGCGCTGCAGCTCGGTGCTGCGCAGGCGCTCGCGGGCATCGGCGATCAGCGGGGCATCCACGCCTTTGTGGCGCAGCTCCTGCAGCACGCGGTTGGCACCGTAACGGGCAGCCTTGGTGTGGATGACGCTGTCGACAAAGCGCGCGGCGCTCAGAAAGCCCTTGGCTTCCAGCTCGTCGAGGATGGCCGCCAGGTCCTCGCCCTCTTCCACATGGGGCGCGAGCTTGCCCTGCAGCTCAGCGCGCGAATGCTCGCGCTGCGCCAGGTAGCGCAGCGCACGTCCTTTGAGGGAGAGTTTGCTAAAAGACATGCGTTCTCATTGCTATAAAACAAATAGCTGCTTGCGCACAGCATCTGTGCACAAGCAGCTATCTCAGCGCTCAGGCTTCAGCAGCGATCAGCCTTCGGTGCCGGGCGCTACCGGGCCGTCCACCACGCCGTCTTCGGCGGGGCGCAGGCTGATGTTCAGGCTCTCGCGCACCTTGTTCTCGATCTCGATGGCGAGGTCGGGGTTTTCGCGCAGGAACTCACGCGAGTTGTCACGGCCTTGGCCAATCTTCTCGCCGTTGTAGGCGTACCAGGCACCGCTTTTCTCGATGATGCGGGCATTGACACCCATGTCCAGGATTTCGCCTTCGCGCGAGATGCCTTCGCCAAACAGAATGTCGAACTCGGCCGTCTTGAACGGAGGCGATACCTTGTTCTTGACCACCTTGACCTTGGTCTCGTTGCCGATGGCCTCATCGCCGCGCTTGATGGTGCCGGTGCGGCGGATATCGAGGCGCACCGAGGCGTAGAACTTCAGTGCATTACCGCCGGTCGTGGTTTCGGGGCTGCCGAACATCACGCCGATCTTCATGCGGATCTGGTTGATGAAGATGACCATGCAGTTGGTCTTCTTGATCGTGGCGGTGAGCTTGCGCAGCGCCTGGCTCATCAGGCGGGCCTGCAGACCGGGCAACTGGTCGCCCATTTCGCCTTCGATTTCGGCCTTGGGGGTCAGGGCCGCGACCGAGTCGACCACGATCAGGTCCACCGCGCCGGAGCGCACCAGGCTGTCAACGATCTCGAGCGCCTGCTCACCGGTGTCGGGCTGGCTGATCAGGATATCGCCCAGGTTCACGCCCAGCTTTTGGGCATAGCTGGTGTCCAGCGCGTGCTCGGCATCGATAAAGGCGCAAGTGCCGCCCAGCTTTTGCATCTCGGCAATCACCTGCAGGGTCAAGGTGGTCTTGCCCGAGGACTCCGGGCCGTAGATCTCGATGACCCGGCCGCGCGGCAGGCCGCCAACGCCCAGTGCAATATCCAGGCCCAGCGAGCCGGTGGACACCACCTGGATGTCCGACACCGCTTCGCCTTCACCGAGCTTCATGATGGTGCCCTTGCCGAACTGCTTTTCGATCTGGGCCAGGGCGGCGGCCAGCGCCTTGGCTTTTTCGCTGTTGGCTTCGGGTTTGGTGGCGGTGGCGTTCATGGATTTCTCCTTGCGTTTGATGGTCATGTCTTTGATCTGGAGATCCAGCTGTTTGCATATACAGCCTGGATGCTTGAACAGTAGTTTATGGGATGGGTATATTTTATAGAAGTACTTTTTTAGTCAGTTTAGTTGACTATATGCACAATAGCGACTTCCACCGTTTTGCGCTTTCTGCGCACCACTTGCCATGCCCATTCTTCTGCCCCATTTGCCCGACGACAGCTGGCGCCTGACCCATATGGGCCGCCTGCTGGGCCATGCGATGCGCCGTTTTGATGCCCGCGTGCTGCAGCTGATGGCCCAGGACGAGGCCGTGCCGCTGGCGCTGTCGCACCTGGCCGAGCGTGACCAGGTGAGCGCCGCCCACATCCACATCACCCGCCACCTGTCGCTGGCCGGCGACCGCCTGGTGGACCTGGCAGCGCGCGCGGGCATGAGCAAGCAGGCGATGGCCCAACTGGTGGACCAGTGCGAAGCCTGGAACCTGGTGACCCGCGAGCGCGACCCGCGCGATGCCCGCGCCCGCACCGTGCGCTTTACCGAGACCGGCCTGCTGTGGCTGCAGGCGTTTGAGCGTGCCGTCAGCCAGGCCGAGGCGGAGTTCCGCGCCGAGGTCGGCGAGCAGGTCGCCACCGTGATCCAGCTGGGGCTGGAGGTGTATGGGGCCGACAGCTGAGCGGCTGCGCCTGGCCGCGTTCAGCGGCGCTTACGCGCGAATTTGTAGAACAGGTTGGGCTCGGAGACGATGTAGATATTGCCGCTGTTGTCCATGGCCAGGCCTTCGGGCTGCGGCACCCGCTCGGCCAGCCCTGCCATATCGGCCCACAGCGGCATCACGCTGAGCAGGTCGCCGGCGCGGCTGTACTCGTACAGCACCGACGATTCCTCCCCCAGCAGCAGCAGGTTGCCGCTGCGCGGATCGACCTCGATGGCGGCCAGGTCGGTGCTGGGCATGTCGTCCACCGCCGGCACCTCCCAGGTCGAGACCTTCATATCGACCAGTCCCGGCTTGAGCTTGGACAGCGGCGCATCCATCACCAGCACCTGCATGGGCCATTTCTCGGTCACGGCCAGCAGCTGCTGGCGCTTGGCATCCCAGCCCAGGCCTTCAAGCGCAAAATTCTTGATGGCAATGTCATTGAGCTGCACATAGGGGCTGTGCTCCAGCGACACCTCGGTCACGCCCTTGCCAAACTGCACCCAGTGGATGCGGTTGGTACGCTCGTCGGCAATCGCAAACCAGTCGCCCTGGATATGGGCAATGCCTTCGGTGTCGCGGGCGCCCAGCAGCGGCGCCAGCCGCAGCAAGCGGCCATCGGTGCTCAGCTCGGCAATCTGGGGCGGGCGGTTGGTCACCGCAAACAAGGTCTGGGTCTCGGGGTTGAAGGCCAGGCCCGAGAGGTTGTCGGCAATGCCGTTGACCACCTTGGCATCGATGCTGACCTGGTAGTGCGGCAGGTTGGCAGGCGGCGCCGAGCGCGGTGCCGACTGCAGCGCATCGGTATGCCCCGGCATCGCAATGACGTGGTGCCACTGCAGGTACAAGGCAGTCAACACCAGCAAGGCCGTGACCAACACCAGGCGGCGCTGTCGCTGCGACGCCTGCCACCTCACCTGTACCTTGGGCCCTGGTCTCATCACCACCTGCTGCAGTCACACCCCACCAGCCACAGGCCGGGTGCCTGCGTGTTCTGGTCAAGACGAGGCGCTATCCTACGTGAGAGCAGCCTCGGTTTGATGACGCCGGGGTCGGTTTTACGTCTGTGCAACAAAAAAACAGGGGCTCAGGACCCCACACCACGGCCTTGCAGCCCAACCGCTTTGATCTATGCTTAGGTGGCCAGCAAGGCCATGGACTCGCCTAGAATCATTGACACCATCCACATCACGACTACAACACCGATAGGAGACCGCATGCGAATACTGATTGCCGAGGACGACCAGGTGCTGGCCGATGGCCTGCTGCGCAGTCTCCGCAACTCCGGCGCCGTGGTCGACCATGTCTCCAATGGCACCGAGGCCGATGCCGCCCTGATGGCCAACAACGCGTTTGACCTGCTGATTCTGGACCTGGGCCTGCCGCGCATGCATGGGCTCGAAGTGCTCAAAAAGCTGCGCGCCCGGGGCTCGGCGATTCCGGTGCTGATCCTCACCGCCGCCGAGAGCGTCGATGACCGGGTCCAAGGCCTTGATCTGGGCGCCGATGACTACATGGCCAAGCCCTTTGCGCTGTCCGAGCTCGAAGCCCGTGTGCGGGCACTCACGCGCCGGGGCGTGGGCATGAGCACCAGCCTGATCCAGCATGGGCCGCTCGCCTATGACCAGGCCGGGCGCGTGGCCACGTTCGACGGCCGCATGCTGGAGCTGTCGGCCCGCGAGCTGGGCCTGCTGGAGGTGCTGCTGCAGCGCTCGGGGCGGCTGGTCAGCAAGGACCAGCTGGTCGAGCGCCTGTGCGAATGGGGCGAGGAGGTCAGCACCAATGCGATCGAGGTCTATATCCACCGCCTGCGCAAGAAGATAGAAAAGGGCCCCATCCGCATTGCCACCGTGCGTGGCCTGGGTTATTGCCTGGAGAAGATCCAGCCACCGGCCCCGCACTGAACCCCCACCCTCCGGCCACAACGGGGCGATGGCCGCCCCCGGCCCCATTCACGCAAGGACAGCCTTGGCCCTGTTTCGCAGCGAGCAGCGATCTTTGTTCGGAGAGATCCTTGACTGGATGCTCACGCCGCTGCTGCTTTTGTGGCCCGTATCGCTGGCATTGACCTGGCTGGTGGCCCAGGACCTGGCCAACAAGCCCTTTGACCGCGCGCTCGAATACAACGCCCATGCGCTGGCGCAGCTGGTGGGGGTGCAGGGCGGCAAAACCTATTTCAACCTGCCGCTGCCGGCCAGCGAGATCCTGCGCGCCGACGACGCCGACAAGGTGTACTACCAGGTGACCACGCCGTCGGGCATGTTCCTCGCGGGCGAATCGGCGCTGCCCATGCCCGCCAAGGACCTGGAGCGCAGCGTCGGCATGGTCCAGCTGCGCGATGGCGAGCTGCGCGGCGTCGATGTGCGCATCGCCTGGATCTGGGTGCAGCTGTCGCTGCCCGAGCCCAACCTGGCGCTGATCCAGGTTGCCGAGACACGCGAGAAGCGCAGCGTGCTGGCCACTGAAATCATCAAGGGCGTCATGCTGCCGCAGTTTGTCATCCTGCCGCTGGCGGTGCTGCTGGTCTGGCTGGCGCTGGCGCGCGGCATCAAGCCACTGCACCTGCTCGAAGAGCGCATCCGCGCGCGCAAGTCCGAAGACCTCTCGCCGATCCAGCACAAGGATGTACCGCTTGAAGTGGTGCCGCTGGTCGACTCGGTCAATGGCTTGCTCGAGCGCCTCAACGATTCACTGGCCACGCAGAAGCGCTTTCTCGCCGATGCCGCGCACCAGCTCAAGACCCCGCTGGCGGGCCTGCGCATGCAGGCCGAGATGGCCCAGCGGGCCGATGCCAAGGAAGACGACCTCAAGCTGTCCTTGCAGCAGATCGGGCGCTCGAGCATTCGCGCCACGCACACCGTCAACCAGCTGCTGTCGCTGGCGCGCGCCGAGGGGCCCAGCGCGCTGCTGCAGCGCACGCCCTGCAACCTGGCCGAAATCGTGCTCGACGCGATGCATGACGGCATTGACCGGGCCCTGGCCAAGCACATCGACATGGGTTACGACGGCATGCAGGTCGATGACCGCGAGGTCTGGGTCAACGGCAATGCCACCTTGCTGGGCGAGCTGGTGCGCAACCTGCTGGACAACGCGATCAATTACACGCCGTCCAGCGCCAGCGCGCCGGGCATCATCAATGTGCGCCTGATGGCCGACCCCTTTGGCCATGTGATCGTGCTGCAGGTGGAGAACTCGGGCCCTGGCATTCCCGAGGAAGAGCGCGAGCGTATTTTTCAGCCCTTCTACCGCGTGCTGGGCAGCGAGGTCGATGGCTCGGGTCTGGGCCTGCCCATCGTGCAGGAAATCGCGCGCCAGCATGGCGCCACCGTGGGCCTGGAAGACGCCCACCCGCGCCAGGCCCAGCGCGGCGTGGTGTTCAGCGTGTGCTTTCAGACCACGCTGGCGCCGCAGCCGTCCAGCTGAACGGCCCTGCCATCAGGAGCAGCTGCGCAGGTCCTTGCCGTCCATCACATGCCAGCTCTGCACGCGCTTCTTGGTGGCCGCATCCATCTTGGGCCAGCGCACGGTGTAGCTCAGGGCCTCGGGGCGCTCGACCACCACCTTGGCGCCGCTCACGCCTTTTTTGCCCATGGTTGCCAGATGGCGATCGGCTGCCTCTTCACTGGAGAAGCGCCCCAGCGAGATGCCCGGCTCCAGGCTGGCGATACGGGCGCGGTCGGTGCTGATGTCGAGCGCGCGCAGCTCGTCGCGGCGCGTGTCCAGCGCCTCCTGGCTGCTGAACTTGCCGACATAGACCATCCAGCGGCCGGCGCTGGTGCTGCTGTCCAGGCGCCAGCTGCCTTCTGGCAGCTTGGCCAGTTGCAGGCGCAGCGCATCAACCTGCTTGGCGTCAAAGCTGCCGGCCACCAGGCATTCCTTTTTCTCCGGCTTCTCCGCTTTGTCTGCCAGCTTGTCGGCGGGCTTGTCCGTCGCTTTGTCCGTTATTTTGGCCGCGAGCTTGTCGGCTTCGGCAGCCGCTTTGTCTGCGCTGTCGGCGGCCGGCTCCGCCGCCGCAACAGCAGCGGGCTCAGGCGCGGGGGCGGCCACCGGTGCCGGCGCCGGGGCGGGCTCTGCGGGTGCCGTGCGGGCCAGCTCCTGGGCCTGCTTGGCTTCCTGCGGGGTCAGAATGCGCAGCGCATCGGGCTTGACCTGCTGCTGCACCCGCTCGGGCTCGGAGGGGTCTTCCGGGCCCCAGCCCAGGCTGCGCAGCATGCCTTGCGAGAAGGCGTAGTAGCCGGCATTGGCCAGTAGCAGCAGCACGATGGCAAAACGAATCATCTCCGCTCCCGTCTGTTAGTTCTCTGATCCTGCGGCGCGCTCAGGCCGCGCCCGCCTGGGGCCGCACGCTGACTTCCGAGCTGGTCACATCGACCACGCCTGCGGTAGTCTGCACGCGCAAGGCGCCATCAGCGGCCACACCCAGCGCCAGGCCAGCGGTGCCATCGCTCAGGCCGACCTCACGGCCCGCCAGCGCATCGCGCGCCGCATAGGCCGCCTGCAGCGGTGCAAAGCCGTGCTGCGCAAAGGCCTGGATGGCGGCCACCAGCGGCGGCACCACGGCCTGCAGCGCCTGCGGTGCATCCCAGCGGCTGTCGAGCATCTGCAGGCTGCCGGGAATGGTCGACAGGCCCTCGGCCTGCGGGGCCTGCACATTGATGCCGATGCCGATCACCACATAGCGCTCGGCCTGCTGCTGGCCATCACCCGCATGCGTGCGGGCCGAGACAAAGCTGGCGGTCTCGACCAGGATGCCGGCCAGCTTGTGGTCGCCGGTCAGCCAGAGGTCATTGGGCCATTTGAGGCCAATCGTCGGAGTGCTTGAGCCTGCCTCGGGCAGCTGGGGCTGCAGGCTTTGCGCCACCGACACACCAACAGCCAGCGACAGGCCCGACCAGTCGGCTGGCGCCAGCGGCAGGCCCAGCGACATCAGCAGCGAGTCACCCACCTCGCTGCGCCAGGGCTTGCCCATGCGGCCGCGCCCTGCCGTCTGCTGCTCGGCCACCAGCAAGATGGGTTCCTGCCGGCCGGCACGCGCGCGGCGCATCAGCTCGGTGTTGGTCGAGTCGATGCTGGGCAGCACCTCGATCGTGAAGCCCGGCAACTGCGGCTCCACCGCCTCCCAGATCGCTTCAGCAGGCCAGCGGATCGGCGTGTTCTGCGCCTCGCTCATGCGCCCGCCTTGGCGGCCTTGGCGCCCTGGGTCTTTTTATCGGCTTTGGCCTTCTTGTCGCTCTTTTTCCTGTCCTTGTCCTTTTCCTTGCCCAGGGCCTTGTCTGCGGCCTGGGCCTTGTGCTTTTCCGCTTTGGCAGGTTTGGCGGGCTTCGCCGCATCGGCAGATGCTGCCTTGGCCTTGCGCTTCTTGGGCAGCACCGGCTCGGGTAAATCCGAGGCGGGCACCTTGGGCTTCCAGCCGCGCTTGGGCGCCAGCATCGTGCCCCGGCATTCGGCCGCGCCGCAGTGGCAGGCGTAGTCGGCCTTGAGCTTGGCGGTGTAGCGCTCTTCGATGATCAGGCCATAGTCATAGCCCAGCTCCTCGCCCGCGCTGATATTGCGCAGCGCGCTGATGAAGATGCGGTCATCGGCCTCTTCGGCAAAGCAGTTGGGCTCGCAGCTGTGGTTGATCCAGCGGGCCGAGTTGCCGCCATCGCCCCCGTCGATGACGCGGTCGCCATCGATCTGAAAAAAGAAGGTGTGGTTGGGGTGGTCCGGGTCGTGCGGGTGGCGGCGCTGGCTTTCTTCGTAGCTGATGACCTTGCCCGCATATTCGACAATGACTTCGCCTTCTGCGATATCCTGCAACGCAAAAACGCCCCTGCCGTGCACGCCCGAACGCCGTACCTGGATACGACGACCTGTTGAAAAATGGGGAACATGGTTCGGCATGGGATTTTTTCTGCTACTTTAAAAATAAGCACATGCGCATGTGCGCACACGTACACATGCAGGCGCCCGCGCACATGCGCGTAAAGCGTGCATTGTAAGAGCGTGCTCAGAGAGCCAGCAACCCACAGTGTTGGCAGACCCCAGTTTGATGAGAGTGAACCCATGTCCAAGACCCTGGTCATTGCAGAAAAGCCGTCCGTTGCACAAGACATTGTTCGTGCACTGACGCCGGTGGCAGGCCAATTTGCCAAACACGACGACTACTTTGAAGCCGATACCTTCATCGTGACGAGCGCGGTGGGTCACCTTGTGGAGATCCAGGCCCCCGAAGAATTCGATGTCAAACGCGGCAAGTGGAGCTTTGCCCATCTGCCGGTCATCCCGCCTTACTTTGAGCTCAAGCCCGTCGACAAGACCAAGACGCGCCTGAACGCCGTCGTCAAGCTGGCCAAGCGCAAGGATGTCACCGCGCTGATCAACGCCTGTGACGCGGGCCGCGAAGGTGAGCTGATCTTCCGCCTGATCGAGCAATACGCCGGTGGTGCCAAGGGGGGCCTGGGCAAGCCGATCCAGCGCCTGTGGCTGCAGTCGATGACGCCCCAAGCCATCCGTGACGGCTTCAACAAGCTGCGCTCCGATAACCAGATGCTGGGCCTGGCCGATGCCGCCCGCAGCCGCTCCGAAGCTGACTGGCTGGTGGGCATCAACGGCACGCGGGCGATGACCGCGTTCAACTCGCGCGATGGCGGCTTCTTCCTGACCACCGTGGGCCGTGTGCAGACCCCCACGTTGTCGCTGGTCGTCGAGCGCGAGGAAAAGATCCGCAAGTTCGTCAGCCGCAACTACTGGGAAATCCACGGCGAGTTCAACGCCCAGGCCGGCGCCTACCCGGGCAAGTGGTTCAACCCGGCCTGGAAGAAAAGCGACGACGCCGAGGCGCGCGCCGACCGCGTCTGGAGCCAGCAGGAGGCGCAGGCGATTGCCGAGGCCGTGCGCGGCAAGCCCGCCACGGTGACCGAAGAGTCCAAGCCCACCACCCAGGCCTCACCGCTGCTGTTTGACCTGACCAGCCTGCAGCGCGAGGCCAACAGCAAGTTCGGCTTCTCGGCCAAGACCACCTTGGCGCTGGCCCAGGCGCTGTACGAGCGCCACAAGGCACTGACCTACCCGCGTACCGATTCGCGTGCGCTGCCCGAGGACTACCTGCCCGTCGCGCGCCAGACCTTCGAGATGCTGGCCCACAGCAATATGCAGCAGCTCGCGCCGTTTGCGCAGCAAGCCATTGGCGCCAACTACATCCGCGCCAACAAGCGCATTTTTGACAACAGCAAGGTCTCGGACCACTTTGCCATCATCCCGACCACGCAGGCGCCCGGCGCCTTGAGCGAGGCCGAGCACAAGCTCTACACCTTGGTGGTGCGCCGCTTCATGGCAGTGTTCTTCCCCAGCGCCGAGCACCAGGTCACCACGCGCGTCAGTCAAATTGACGACCACCACTTCAAGACCGAAGGCAAGGTGCTGGTCAAGCCCGGTTGGCTGGCCATCTACGGCAAGGAAGCGGCCCACGAAGTGGAAGACGCCAAGGAAGGCGACAAGGGCCAGAACCTGGTGCCGGTGCAGCCCGGCGAGAAGCCCACGGCCGACCCGGTCGAGCCCAAGGGCCTCAAGACCAAGCCACCTGCCCGCTACTCGGAAGCGACCCTGCTGGGCGCGATGGAGAGCGCCGGCAAGCAGATCGACGACGACGAGCTGCGCGAAGCCATGCAGGAAAAGGGCCTGGGCACGCCTGCGACGCGCGCGGCCATCATCGAAGGCCTGCTGACCGAAAAATACATGCTGCGCGAAGGCCGCGAGCTGATCCCCACGGCCAAGGCCTTCCAGCTGATGACCTTGCTGCGCGGCCTGCAGGTCGAAGAGCTCTCGCGTGCCGACCTGACCGGCGAGTGGGAGTACAAGCTCGCACAGATGGAAAAGGGCCAGCTCTCGCGCGAAGCCTTCATGGCCGAGATCCAGGCCATGACCGAGCGCCTGGTGAAAAAGGCCAAGGAATACGACCGCGACACCATCCCCGGTGACTACGCCACCCTGTCCGCGCCCTGCCCCAACTGTGGTGGCGTGGTCAAGGAAAACTACCGCCGCTATGCCTGCACCGGCGTGGGCGGCACTGGCGAAGGCTGCGGCTTCTCGTTCACCAAATCGCCTGCCGGCCGCACCTTCGAGACCGCCGAGGCCGACCAGCTGCTGCGCGATCGCAAGATCGGCCCGCTCGACGGCTTCCGCTCCAAGGCCGGCTGGCCCTTTGCCGCCGAAGTGGCCATCGTGCGCGACGAGGACAACAACAACTACAAGTTCGAGTTCCTGTTCGAGGACAACAAGTCCGACGAGGAATCGGGCGAGCTGGTGGACTTTGGCAGCCAGAACACCTTGGGCGCCTGCCCCAAGTGCGGCGCACCGGTGTTCGAGCATGGCGCCAACTATGTCTGCAGCAAGGCCGTCCCCACGGCCCAGCAGCCCACGCCCAGCTGCGACTTCAAGAGCGGCCAGATCATCTTGCAGCAGCCCATCGAGCGCGACCAGATGGCCAAGCTGCTGGCCACCGGCAAGACCGACCTGCTCGACAAGTTCGTCTCCAACCGCACGCGGCGCAGCTTCAAGGCCTTCCTGGCCTGGGACAAGGAAGCCGGCAAGGTGAACTTCGAGTTCGAGCCGCGCGACAGCAAGTTCCCGCCGCGCAAGGGCGCAGCCGCCAAGACCGCTACCAAGACGGCCACAAAGACCGCGAGCAAGACCGCTGCCAAGGCCACCAAGACAGCGGCCAAAACCGCTACCAAGACAGCCACCAAGTCCGCCGCCAAGACGCCGCGCAAGGTCGCTGCGACGCTGACCCCCAGCCCCGCGCTGGCGGCCGTGATCGGCAGCGAGGCCACGTCCCGCCCCGAGGTGATCAAGAAGCTCTGGGACTACATCAAGGCCAACGGCCTGCAGGACGCCAAGGACAAGCGCGCGATCAATGCCGACGCCAAGCTGCAGCCGCTGTTTGGCAAGGACCAGATCAGCATGTTCGAGATCGCCGGCATTGTTGGCAAGCATGTGAGCTGATACCTTGATGCGCCGCATTCTTTGCCAGGCCCTCGCCTGCAGCGCCCTCCTGTGGGGGGCGCACAGCCATGCCCAGATTGCCCTGTTCGCGCCGCCCGGCGTACATCCGGAATTTGTCGGCAAGGTGGCGACCGCCCATATCAATGTGCACAGCCCTGAAGACCTGGAGAAAAACCTCCAGGCCGTCAAAGGCTCGGCCACCCGACTGGATCTGGACCTGGGGCCGGTGCTCAACAGCCGCAAGCCACTGGACCAGATCCCCATCCGCTACCGCGCCGTCGATGCCAACGGTGCGAGTGCTGGCTGGCAGGACAAGGCCATGGCGCCCCAGGCGCACAACAAGCTGCGGGTGATCCCGCAAGAGGCCGAGGCGCGCAAGATTCTGCAGCCCTACATGGCCGTGATCCAGCGCTACCAGGCCCAGGTGGCCACGGTGTTCATCGCCGATGAGCCCTATCTGCACGGCATCCCCAAGGCAGATCTGGAGCGCATTGCCACCACGGTGCGCACAATGCTCCGCGAGCACGGCATCAAGAACGTCAAGCTGGGCGTGATCTTTGCCAGCGGCATGGTGAATGCCGAGTTTGCCAAGATGGTGGACCAGGAGGCCGTGCGCTATGTGCAAACCCTCGACGGCCATCGCCAAACCCTCAGCAGCCTGGGCGACCAGGCCACGGCGGCGGACCTCCAATGGCTCAAGGACATCGCGCAGTTCCGGCTGACCACCTATGACAATGCCGGCAACCTCTACACCGGCGGCGGCGTTCCGCGCGGCTATGACCTGTATGGCTTTGACTTCTACCTGTCCACCGCGCTGCAGGACCGGCTCTACGAAAACATGCTGCCGCTATTAAAGAAGCAGGTGCGCGGGGGCGAATGCGATATCAGCGCCTACACGACCATGTCCGAGCTGCGCGCGCAGCTGTCCTTCTACCAGGATGGCCCTGTGCGCCAGTCCAGTGCCGCCGACAAGGCTGCGGGCCGCCCCACGCCACAGCAGCAGGACAAGGTCTTGCTCGACCAGCTCTACCAATGCCGCATGACGGCGGCCACCGAGATGCTGCGCAAGGAGCTGGCCAAGATCGGCAGCAAGGGCAAGATTCTGGTGCTGACCGAGTCGAGCAACAACGGCGTGCTGGAGTTCGATGCCCGGCAGAACATCGAAAAAGGCCAGCCCGAGCGCCTCGTCGAATCCCGGGTGCTGGATGAGGTGCAGCGTGGCCTGGACTTCTACCAGGCCCAGCGCAAAAAGGGAGACGTTGCGGTGCTGGAGTTCTTCACCTTCGACAACACCTTTGACAAGACCATCCAGCTGGACATCGGTGGTTTTGTCGACATGCCCGCCGTCAAAAAGCTGATCTTTGACAGCGCGCAGCGCGAGATGTGCCAAAGCGGCGTCACCGCCGCTTGCCAGCAGCGCTGAGCATGGCCAAGGGCGAGCCGCTGCAGCTGCTGGCCCTGGCTGCAGGCATCTATCTGCTGCTGGAAGCCAGCTTTCATGGCATGGCCTGGCTGCTCGCCCGCATCATTGATCGCGAGGCGCAGCGCCAAGGCCATGCAGCCGAGCCCAGCCCTGCACACTGGCGCGCCATCTTCTACCGCTTGTTTGCGGTGCTGGCCGTGCTGATGATGAGCCATTGGTTCAGCCTGAGCCTGAACTGGCCCCACACGCAGCCGTGGCAACAGTGGCTGCTGGGCGCTGTCATCATCGCCACCGTGCTGTCGGTGGTGATGCTCAGCGATGCCGCCATCATCCAAAAGCTCAAGAAGGACAGCCAGCCGCACTTCAGCAATATGCAGGAGATGGGGCTGCTCTACATCCTGCGCCACCTGCCCGCGCACCGGCCGTGGTATTTCAGCGCAGCCTACCTGCCGCTGGCCCGGCGCTTGAACCGGGGCATCAGCCTGCTGGCCTTCTTGCTGCTGTACCTGGATTTGCGCTTCTACCAAGGGGGCTGATACAGTGCCTGCCATGCCCCAACCTCCATTGCCGCTGCCATGTACCTGCGCCCTGCCTACCGCCGGCTGATCTGGCTGGCCCTGGTGGTGGCCTGCGCTGCCGCCGTGTACGCCTGGCGTGGCCCGGCGCTCATCGGTGATGCCGAGCAGGCCGCCAGCGGGCTGTGGCGCAAGGCCTCGTCTCCTCCTCCACCCAGCGCTGAAGAGCTGCAGCGCAGCCAGGCGCGGCGCGCTGCGCCCGACGGCAGCAGCGGCCAGGCACGGCCCGCAGCCGTGCCGCGCAAATGCCAGCTGGGCGGCCAGACCATCTACACCGACGGCCCCTGCCCGGCAGGCAGCCAGGAGCAGATCGTGCCGGAGAACCTGTCCGTGATCCCGCGCTGAACCGGCCCGCTGCCAATACCGCAGTGCCCCACCCGCGTGCGCCATCTGCGCGATACTGCCTGCGCAATGCAACGTGGTGCTGCATTGCATCGATAAAGGACATGCGTGCAATCAGCGGACAGGCAATGGTTTGACGAGGCGTACTACCAGCGCTTTTATTTCGACAAGAAAACCAGCGTGGTGGACCCCGCGCATGCCGCGCGCCTGGGCGCCTTTGTCTGCAGCTACCTGCAATACGTGCGCGTGCCGGTGCAGCGCGTGCTGGATGTCGGTTGCGGCATCGGCCTGTGGCGCGATGCGATTGCACAGCACTTTCCACAGGCCAGCTACCACGGGGTGGAGTACAGCGAGTACCTGTGCCAGCGCTATGGCTGGGAGCAGGGCTCGGTCGTGGACTATGCGCCGGCCGATGGCCAGCCCTTTGACCTGGTGATCTGCCAAGGCGTGCTGCCCTACCTGAGCCCGGCCGATCTGAAGCTGGCACTGGCCAATCTGGGCCGGCTGAGCCGGGGCGCGCTCTATGTCGAAGCCGTCGCGCGCGAAGACTATGAGCGCGACATCATCGACGACGCGCTGACCGACCCGCGCCTCTACCGCCACCGCGCCGAGCTCTACCGCCGAGGCCTGGCCCAGGGCTTTACCGAGCTGGGCGGCGGCGTCTGGCTAAGCCGGCGCGCCGATGTGCCGCTGTTTGCGCTGGAAGCAGTGCAGAACTGAGCGGCGCCAAGGGCAGCGCTAATCCCGCTGCGCTGCTTGGTTGGGCAGGGCGACGACAATAGCGCCCGTGTCATCCCAGCCCTCTTCCCCCCTTGCCAGCGAGGCCGCCAACACCGCTGGCGCCCTCGCCCCCCATGCTGTCTCGCGCCTGCGCGCCGAGCGGCTGCAGCGCAGCACCCGCCCTTTTCTGGCCCGAGGCGGCCCCAAGGGGGAGCGCTGCGAGGGCTGCCGGCTGCGCCCCAGCCACTGCCTTTGCGCGCTGCGGCCCACGCAGGCCACCACGGCGGGCGTATGCCTGCTGATGCACGATGCCGAGCCACTCAAGCCCAGCAACACCGGCTGGCTGATTGCCGATGTGGTGGCCGAGACCTGGGCCTTTGGCTGGTCACGCACGGAGAGGGATGCTGGGCTGGAAGCGCTGCTGGCCGATCCGCAATGGCAGCCCTATGTGGTCTTCCCCCAGGAGTTTGTGCATGAGCCCGGCCGCGCCGTGCAGCAGCTGCCAGCACCATCCCCGCAAGAGGGAGGCCGCAGGCCGCTGTTTATCCTGCTCGATGCCACCTGGCCCGAGGCACGCAAGATGTTCCGCAAGAGCCCCTATCTGGACCGCTTTCCGGTGCTCAGCCTGCACCCCGAGCAGATCTCGCGCTACCAGCTGCGGCGCTCGCGCCGCGACGACCATTTCTGCACCGCCGAGGTCGCAGCCCTCTGCCTGGATCTGGCCGGCGACCAGCGCGCGGCGCAGACCCTGGAAACCTACCTGGACATCTACACCCACCACTACCTGCAGGCCAAGCACCAGCTGCCGCCCGACTGGCGCAGCGCCGCGCACCAGCAGCTCCTGCGGCTGCAAAACCCTCTGTGACAGCACTGTCACTGTCGTATATCCATAGCTAATCTGGTTGCTGTGGCAGCCAACACCCCGCGTCAACCCTGACAGGGTTAACCAAGAAGTTCTGCGGCACAGTCAAACGCCAGGTTTGCCGGAATTCTCCTACGTATGCGCCTTTCCAGCGAGAGCAGTGCGTACCGGGCCCTGCCGGGACGATTGCATGGCCGCCAAAAAATTAGATCGTTTTTCAGAACAATCTATTCCGATTTAGGCTATTTATCGGAAGCGGGGCGGTGCATACACTAACTACATCGATCAACGAGAACCACACAAGGTGCACCGCACCACCCGTTGAGCGAACCAGCCCCTCATGGTGAGTCGCTGGAGTTCTCCAGGAGTTAAAAATGAACGCACGTATTTTCTCGATCGCCGGTGTAGCTGCTCTGATGTTGGGTGCCGGTGTTGCCCAGGCCAATCCCTTTGAAGGCGACCAGTCGATTGCTCCCCATGTTGCCGCCACCAGCGCCGTGAGCCGCGCCGATGTGCAAGCGCAATTTGTCGAAGCCCAAAAGAACGGCACCCTGTTGTTCAAGGGCGACCAGCTGCAAGCCAATGCCTTTGAAAAGGGCAGCAGCAACCTCTCCCGCGCCGACGTGGTGAAAGCCGCCCACGACGCCCGCGTTGCCGGCACCCTGCCTGAAGGCGAAAGCTTCGGCGAATAAGCCCGGGCAACCGCGCTGAGGCGCTGAGAGTGGGCCGCAGGCCGCTCTCGCAGCCCTCCCCCAATTTCGAATCAACCTATTTTTTGGACGCCGCCGCTCTTACCGCGCAAATCCGTGATTTGCCAGCAGCGCGGGTCCGTGGAGAGAAACCATGTTTGCACGCAATATGTCCGCTTTGATGATGGCCGCTGGTCTGGTGTTTGCCGGTGCTGCCAGCGCCGCTACCACCGCCCCCGTGGGCAATGGCTCGGACTACCCCGCCTACCCTGCAGCCCATAGCACCCTGACCCGCGCCGACGTGCAGGCCCAGGTGAGCGAAGCCCAGCGCAATGGCTCGATGGCCGTGATCGGTGACCGCATCAACACGTTCGGTGCAGAAAGCCGCACATCCAGCCTCAGCCGCGCCCAAGTGCAGCAGCAGGCCCATGAAGCCCTGGTCGCCGGCACCCTGCCTGAAGGCGAATCCTTCGGCGAATAAGTGAAGCAAACCGCTCTCCCAGGCGGATGCTGGCAGAGCGGTCAGATGTTCATGCTCTTCGCCATTGGGCGAGGCTTGAGAGACATTACAGCGGGTATGCCCGCCACACAACGAAAACGCATCTAGTGCGTAGCCCGGCCAGACCTTGTCCCATTGCGTCTGGGCCGTGCTCTTGGTAGCCACTGCCGGTTCGCCGGCAGTGGTCTTTTTACGTCTCAATCCAATGCAAAACCAGTTTCGGTGATCTGCAGCTGGCCGTTCTCGCCCTTCTGCAACCAGCCTTGCTCACAGGCATAGTCCATGGCAGGCTGCTGCTCTGCAGCGCTGACGCCATTGCGCTTCAGCACATTGCCAAGGGCATCGGCATCCAAACCATCGCCCGCGCGCAGCAGTTCCTCATTCACCATCAGGTAGAGCAGGTGCTTGGCGTTCTTGCGTGTTGCTTCGGTATCGGTCATCCGTCTTTTCCTCCATCAGCATAAAAAAACCGCAACTCGGTTGCGGTTCAGGTGTGGTGGCCCTTACTGGGCCTTTTTCATCCAGTCCGACAGCTCATCGGCATGCTCTTGCTCCTGCTCCAGGATCTGCTCGATCAGGCGGCGCGTGGTGTGGTCCTTGTCGCCAATCAGGTCGACCATCTGCGTGTAGGCCTCGATGGCGACGCGCTCGGCCACCAGGTTGGAGCGGATCATCGCATGCAGGTCCATGTCGTCGTTGTAGTCGGCATGGCTGCGGCCGCTCAGACTGTCGGGGTTGAAGTCGGGCTCGCCACCCAGCTGCACAATGCGCGTCGCAATGCGGTCGGCATGGGCCTGCTCTTCTTGGGCATGTACCAAGAACTCCTCTGCAATGGCGGGCGATTCCAGGCCCGTCGCGGTGAAGTGGTGGCGCTTGTAGCGCAGGATGCAGACCAGCTCGGTGGCCAGCGAATCATTGAGCAGGCGGATGATGTCCTCGCGGTAGGGCGAGTCATTGGGCAGCACGGCGCCCTGGTCCAGGCTTTTCTTGGCGGCATCGAGACGCTTGGAGTCAAGCGCCAGCGGGGTGCGGGTTTTGTCTAGCATCGCGGCTTCCTTTGGTGGGTGGTTGTTGTAAACACTACCCCTACAAGGTAAGCCCGCAGCAGCCCCGCGTCTGTGAGACAAGGGCTACTGTGCTTGCGCTAAAAGTTCAGAATCCTGCCCCGGGCTGGGCCAGGTAGTCCAGCTCTTGCGGCGTGCTGCTGCGGCCCAGAATGGCATTGCGGTGCGGAAAACGGCCAAAGCGGCTGATGACGGCCTGGTGGCGCAGCGCGTAGTCCCAGGTGCCTTGCAAATAGGTCTGCAGCTCGGCGGGCGCCGGGTGGCTGTCGCGCAAGCGGGCGGCCAGATCAACGCTGCGCTGCTGCAGGGCTGCATCCTCGGCATGCTCCAGCGGCAGATAGACAAACACCCGCACCACTGCCGGCAGCGCTTGGTCCCGGCCACTGTCGCACAGGCCCAGCGCCAGCTGCAGCGCCAGCGGGTCACCAGCAAAGGATTCGGGCGTGCCCCGGTAGATATTGCGTGTGAACTGGTCGAGCACGATGATGCGGGCCAGCGTATCCCAGACACCGTCGGTCCAGCCAGGCAAGTCAGCTGTTAGCGCCGCCTGCACTGTCGCACCAAAATGCGTACGAATGCGCGCATCGAAGGCATCGGACTTGCTGAACCATTGCTGCTTGTGCTGCAGCGCCTCGCTGCTGGAGGGGCGGGCGCTACCCAGCCAGAATTGCAGCACCTCATCGGCAGAGGCGATGGGCGCGGACGCAGGCGCGGGTGCAGGTGCGGATGCGGAAGCTGAAGTCATGGCGAAGCCTGTATCTATCAAAGCCCGTTTTTACCATGCAGCCGCAGCATGCAGAAACAACAAAGCCGGGCAAGGCCCGGCTTTGGTGGGGGATGACCGCCGTTTATGCGGTGCGCGAGCCTGCAGGCTGCGCCACCGGCTTGCTGCTGGCGCGGTCGCGCAGGCCCAGCGCCCAGCGCTCGATGGTGTAGAAGGACAGCGCGGCAAACGCGGCCGAGATCGGCAGGCCCAGGATCACCACCCACTGCCAGTCGGTATGGGCGCGCAGCAGGCGCACAACCGGGTAGTGCCAGAGGTAGATACCGTAGGACATCTTGCCCACCCAGACCAGGGCCGGCAGGCTCAGCATATCGAACAGCACACCCTTTTGCTTGATCACCGCAACGATGATAGCGGCAGCGACCAGCTCCACCAGCGCAAAGCCCCAGAGCAGCGCACCGGCGTCGTCCCACTCGTAGCCAATCACGGCAAAGGGCAGCACCGGCAGCAGCCACAGCAGGTATTTCTGGCGCGCATGCAGCGCATCCATCCACTCGGGGCGGTGCACGGCCACAGCGGCCAGCGCGCTACCCAGCAGCATGCCGGTGGCACGGGTGTCAAAGCGGAAGAAGATTTCGTAGAAGTGCTGGCCCTGGGCCACCCAGTAGGCGCGCCAGACAAACATCAGCGCCACCAGCAGCAGCACCGGGCGCCACAGCTGCTTGCGCGCGGTATGCGCCAGCAGCAGCACCAAGAGCGGCGGCCAGACCAGGTAGAAATGCTCCTCCACCGACAGCGACCACATATGCAGCAAGGTGTCCGGGCTGTCAAAAAAGGCGATGCCGTAGTCGGCCAGGTACAGGGCCGAGACCACGACGTCCTGGTTCACATCATCGAGGCCAGGCCAGATCAGCGGCGCAAACAGCCAGTAGGCGGCCAGGAACAGCAGCAAGGCCGGGGCCAGGCGCAAAAAGCGGCGCTTGTAGAAGCGCCAGAAGTCCAAGCGGCCCGATTGCTGGTGTTCCTTCAGCAGCAGCGAGGTGATCAAAAAGCCGCTGAGCACAAAGAACAGGTCCACACCAAAGAAGGCGCCATCGAACATCGGCGCATGGGCGTGGGACAGGAACACCAGGACGATTGCCACTGCGCGCATACCATCGAGCGCAGGGTTGTATTTCATACGGAATCCAGACAAAACCAAAGATCTCCATCTAACCGCAACAGGGCCTCAGCCGTCGTTGCGCTCCCAGACTTGGTGTCATTTGTTGCGCTGTTTTGGTGCAGGCCCGGAGGCTGACCAACCAGCGCTTGCTGGGAATTAAACATCTGTGCTTAACGCGCCAAGTGGCACGAAAGCTGACCCATCGGGCTTTGCGGTCCCCGCATTGCCGCTGGTCTCCAGGGCATGCAGGGAATACCAACCATGCGCCAGGGCGCGACGATTGAGAACCCGAGCCTATCGATTAAGTTCCGGCGTGGATGCATTATTTTGTGACCAATGCAGCCTAAATGCATGCATCTTGCAGTCAGCATGCAGCGCACCTGCCATCAGACACATCAAGCCCGCTCCTCGCCGTCCATCCCCTCTGCCTTGCCTGGCCCGCTCGGTCTGTGCCCGGGGCCCCTTGCCTGCCTCACACGGTGTGCAAAGCCTGCATGGCGATGATCGCCTGCAGGCCCCCAAGCGCTGTGTAGGAAAAGACGAAAGGCGCCCGTCAGCACCCGGGCGCGAATTGTGCCAGCTCGCCAGGCACTGCGCCCGCAAAGGGCTTGGGCAGGCTGACAAAAAATAACATTGCAAAGCAGGATCGGCGGGGCGCCCAGCAGAAACAGCGCCCCCTGCTGCCAGGGTGACAGCTTGCGTGCTAACCCCCATGCCAGCGCGCGCCGCTTTGCGTACGCTCTGGCTACGCTTTTTCTTTTGCCATGACCACCTCTGCCCCCTCCCCCCAGCCCCAGATCGAGCACTACGCGCAATGGCTCAGCCAGCAGCATGGCCTGCACTTTGACGACTACGAGGCCATGCATGCCTGGTCGGTCGAGCACCTGGCTGCATTTTGGCGCAGCATCTGGGACTACTACCAGCTTGAATCGCCTACGCCGATCACCGAGGTGCTGAGCGCCGATGCCATGCCGAATGCGCGTTGGTTCAGCGACGCCCAGGTCAGCCTGCCGCGCCAGCTGCTGCGCCATACGGCAGCGGCCCATCAGGCCGGGGTGCCGGCGATCGTCAGCGACAACGAACTCGGCCAGGTGCGCGAGATGGCCTGGCCCGAGCTGCAGCGCCAGGTGGCCTCGGTGGCGGTAGCGCTGCGCAGCCTGGGCATTGGCCGGGGCGACCGTGTGGCCGCCTATATGCCCAATATCCCCGAGACGGTGGTCGCCATGCTGGCCTGCGTCAGCCTGGGCGCGATCTGGAGCGTCTGCGCCCCCGACATGGGCGTGGCTGCCGTGGTGGACCGCTTCAAGCAGATCGAGCCCAAGGCCTTGATCGCCGTCGATGGCGTCTACTACGGCGGCAAGCCGCTGGACCGCAGCGCCGTTGTGCAGGCCTTGCTGGCCGAGCTGCCCACGGTGCAGCACTGCATCCGCGTGCAAAGCCCCTATGCCGCCGCAGCGGTGGGCAGCCACAGCTGGAACTGGGCCACCACCGGCCAGGACGCGCAGGCCGTCGCCGCCTTCGAGCCCGAATGGCTGCCGTTTGACCATCCGATCTGGATCGTCTATTCCAGCGGCACCACCGGCCTGCCCAAGCCCATCGTGCATGGCACCGGCGGCATCTTGCTGGCCCTGCATGTGGCGGGGCTGCACAACGACCTGGGCGCCAGCTACAGCGACAGCCATGCCGGCGAACGCTTTCTCTGGTACAGCTCCACCGGCTGGGTGATGTGGAATATCCAGGTCAGCGGCCTGCTGTTTGGCACGACGATCACCATCTTCGACGGCCACCCGGCCGGCAGCAGCAGCCAGCCTGATTGGGGCGTGCTGTGGCGTTTTGCCGCGCGCCACCACACCAGCATCTTTGGCGCGGGTGCCGCTTATTTCAGCAACTGCATGAAAGCCGGGCTCGACGTGGGTACTATCCCTGGCCTGCAGCAGGTGCGCACCTTGGGCAGCACTGGCTCGCCGCTCGCGCCCGAGGTGCAGCGCTGGGGCAGTGCCCAGTTGCAGGCAGCAGGAGCTGGCGAGGTGTTCTGGTGCAATATCTCGGGCGGCACCGATTTTTGTGGCGCCTTTATCGGCGGCAACCGCAGCCTGCCCCAGGCGCCCGGCCGCATGCAATGCCGCTGGCTGGGCCATGCGGTGGAGGCCTGGAACGAGCAAGGCCAGGCCGTGCGCGACGAGGTTGGCGAGCTGGTCTGCACCCGGCCGATTCCGTCGATGCCGCTGTACTTCTGGAACGACCCGGGCAAGCAGCGCTACCTGGACAGCTATTTCGACCACTGGCCCGGCATCTGGCGCCACGGCGACTGGATCCAGATCAACAGTGACGGCAGTTGCGTGATCTATGGCCGCAGCGACGCCACCATCAACCGCCAGGGCCTGCGCATGGGCACCAGCGAGATCTACAACGCCATCGAGGCGCTGCCCGAAGTGCAGGATTCGATGGTCATCGACCTGGAGTACCTGGGCCGCAACAGCTATATGCCGCTGTTTGTGGTGCTGCGCGAGGGCCTGGTGCTGGACGCCGCCATCCAGGGCCGCATCGAGCAGGCGATACGCACCGCCCTGTCGCCCCGCTTTATTCCGGACACCATCGCCCAGGTGGCCGAGGTGCCGCGTACCCTCACCGGCAAAAAGCTCGAGTTGCCGATCAAGAAACTGCTGCTGGGCCAGCCCGCCGACAAGGTGCTGAACCCGCAGACCATGGCCAACCCTGGCTGCCTGCCCTGGTACGAGGCATTTGCGGCTCAGCATCTGGCGCGGCTCAGCCAGCCGGCCGCTGGCTGAAAGCCCTGCGCTGCAGCGATGGAAGGACAGTGCGATAATGGAAAGCTATCGAGATGCAGCGGCTGGGCACCCCAGCCTCGGCGCCTGAGCCCCAGGGCCCGCGCCACAGCGCCTTCTCGCCTCCGACCCTCCTCCTGAAGATACGCAGCCCACCCGCCTGCGTGTCTGCAACCTGTATGCCTTCATCCATTTCTCTGCGCCTGGTGTTTATCCTGGGCCTGCTATCCGCCATTGGCCCTTTTGCCATCGACATGTACCTGCCGGCCCTGCCGCAGATTGGCGCCAGCCTGCAAGCGCACGTCGGGGCCGTGCAGGCCAGCCTGACGGCCTTCTTCCTGGCGCTGGGCGTGGGCCAGCCGCTGTTTGGCACCCTGGCCGATATGTGGAGCCGCAAAAAGCCGCTCTACCTGGGCCTGGCGATTTTTGTGCTGGCCAGTGTCGGCTGCGCGCTGGCGCAGGACATCCACACCCTGGTGGTGCTGCGCTTTATCCAGGGCCTGGGTGCGGCAGCGGGCATGGCCATTCCGCGCGCGGTGGTGCGTGATCTGCACACCGGCCACGAGGCCGCGCGCATGATGTCGCTGCTGATGCTGGTCTTCAGCGTCTCGCCCATCCTCGCGCCGCTGGCCGGCAGCGGAGTGATTGCAATCGGCGGCTGGCGCATGGTGTTCTGGGTGGTCGCAGTGGCCGCGCTGATCGGCATGGTGGCCATGGCGCGCGGCCTGCCTGAGACGCGCGCGTCCAACAACGGCGTGGACAGCAGCCTGGGCGGTGTGCTCCAGGCCTATGGTCTGCTGCTGCGCGACTGGCACTACCTGGGCCTGGTGTTTATCGGCGCCTGCGCGATGGCGGGCTTTTTCGTCTACCTGGCCGGCTCGCCCTTTGTGCTGATCAACCACTACGGCCTCAGCACCACGCAGTACAGCATGGCCTTTGCGTTCAATGCGATTGCCTTTATTGGCGCGGCGCAGTTCACCGGCATGCTGGGCAAGCGCTTTGGCCTGGTGCCCGTCGTCAAGCTGGCCGCTAGCGCCAGCGGCGTGGTGATGTGCTGCCTGCTGGCCTACTACCTGGTAGGCGGCGACCAGCTCGCCGTGCTGATTGGCCTGTACTTTGTCGCCAGCGGCTTGATGGGCCTGGTGATTCCCACCACCTCGGTGCTGGCGCTGGAGGCGCATGGCCAGATTGCCGGCACCGCCTCGGCCTTGCTGGGCACCTTGCAGATGCTCACCGGTGCGGTCGCCATGCAGATTGTGGGCCTGTTCTCCAGCGGCAAGCCGCTGCCGATGGTGGTGGGCATGGCCACCGGCGCGCTGTGCGGCGTGCTGCTGACCTGGATCACCTTGGGCGGCAAACGCGGCGCCCGGGTCTGACACCCTCCAATGACAACGCCCCGCAGCTGCGGGGCGTTTTTGCTTTCTGAGGTTTAAACCTTGGGCTGGCGGTAGGCCAGACAGAGCTTGTTGCCGTCCGGGTCGCGCAGGTAGGCCAGGTACAGGGCCGCAGGGCCTTCGCCGCGCCAGCCCGGTGGGTCTTCACAGGCCACGCCACCATGGGCCAGCCCCACCGCATGGGCCTGGTCCACCTGCTCGGTGCTGCTGGCGGCAAAACCGGTCGTGCTGCCATTGCCGATGCTCGCTGGCTCGCCATTGATGGGGGTGCTGACGCTGAAGGTGCCGCCATTGGCGCGCCAGAAATAGCGGTTCTTGTTGGCGGCGCCCGCGGGCACGCCCAGCGCGGCGAGGAAGGCGTCGTAGAACTGGCGCGATTTCTCCAGATCGCTGGTGCCGAGCATGATGTGGCTGAACATGGATGTCTCCTTGCAGATGGGTAAGGCGTTGGGGAAAGTTCGGGCAGCAGCCACTATAGCGGCGCTGGCGGGCGGCTGAATACGCGCGCTTGTCGCGCAGTATCCACCATCCGCCCCAGCGGTCTGCAGCCAGCACACAACAGTGCCTGGCCGTGCAAGTGCCAGTCCTTAGCCCCTGGCGCTGGTCACCTGTCGCCTGCCTGCCAATCACCGGACACGCACAGTCGCTATAGTCGCCCCGAGTCTGCTGGCATGCGTTGCGCGCGCCGGGTCCAGGCACCATCCAAACATGAATTTACAAAATATCCTCGGCCCGCAGGCCGCCTCGCACCTGCGTTTGATGGGCATGGCCTTGCTTTGGGGCGCGTCCTGGCCCAGCGGGCGCATGGTGGCCCAGCACATGCTGCCACTGGCAGCGTCGGGCCTGCGTTTTGTGCTGGCCGCCGTGGTGCTGCTGGTCTGGCTGTATGCGGCAGGCGGCATGGCCGGGCTCAGCCACTGGTCGCCCAAGCGCTGGCTGGGCATGGCAGCCGCTGCAGCCACAGGCGTGTTTGGCTACGCGGCCTGCTTTTTGAGCGGCCTGCAGTACCTGCCCGCCAGCAAGGCGGCGCTGGTCATCACGCTCAACCCGGTACTGACCTTGCTGCTGGCCGCCTGGATCTTTCGGGAACGCATCAACCGCACGATTGCCTTGGGCATGGCGCTGGCGGCGCTGGGCGCGGTGCTGGTCATCTCGCATGGCGATCCGGCCCAGCTGCTGGCTGGCGGCCTGGGCCGGGGCGAGCTGCTGATCCTGGGCTGCGTGGCCTGCTGGGTCAGCTACACCTTGCTGGGGCGCGCCATTCTGGCCGGGGTCGATGCGCTGTCCACCACCGCCATCACCGCCACCATCGGCGCCGTCATGCTGCTGGCCGCCAGCCTGGTGGTCGAAGGGCCGCAGGGCATGGCCCAGGCCTTCGATGCGGGCCTGCCCGCCTGGGGCGCGCTGCTGTTCCTGGCCTGGGGCTCTACCGCGCTGGCTTACGCCTGGTATTTCGATGGCGTCAAGGCGCTGGGCGCTGGCGCGGCATCGGGCTATATCACCTTGGTGCCGGTGATTGGCGTGGCCTGCTCGGCGCTGTGGCTGGGCGAGCAGATCGATGCACCGATGCTCGCCGGTGGCGCGATGGCGCTGGCGGGCACCGCGGTGATGAACTGGGGCCGACGCACACCGCGCGCTGCGGCGGCTACAGCGGCCGCGCGCTAAACCGCCAGCGGGTTCTCGGCCAGCTGCGGCGGCAGCTCCGCCCAGGGCTCGTTCATGAACTGCTGGGCCGCATAGTCCATGAAGGCCTGCACGCGCGCCGGCCGCGTACGGCCCGGCGGGGTGACGATGTTCAACGACAGCACATCGGCCTCCCAGCCCGGCATGGCAGTCTGCAGGCTTCCATCGCGCAGCTCCTGCCACACCAGAAATGACGGCTGCAAGGCCAGCCCCATGCCGGCCAGCAGCGCGGGCTGCAGCGCCTCGGCATTGTTGACCTGCATCTGTATCGGCATCACCTGCGTGTACTCGCCATGGCGCGCATGGCGAAAGCGCCAGCTGGTGCCATAGCGCGCCAGGCTGTACTGCAGGCCCTTGTGCTGGGCCAGATCACGCGGGTGTACCGGGTGGCCATAGCGCTCGAAGTAGGCCGGCGACCCCACCAGCAAGATGCGCACCTTGCACAGGGTGCGCGCAATCAGGCTCGAATCGCTCAGGTTGGCAATGCGCAGCGCCAGGTCAAAGCGGTCGCGGATCAGGTCCACCTGCTCGTCGGCAAAGTGCAGGTTCAGCTCCACATCCGGGTGCATCTTCATGAACTTGGGCAGGATCGGCGACAGCCGCGCAATGCCAAAGGACATCGGCGCGGCAATGCGGATCTGGCCGCGCAGGCTGGTGGAGCGGTCGGTGATATCGGCCTCCACGGCCTCGCCCTCCTGCAGGATGCGCGTGGCCCGCTCCAGCGCGCTGCTGCCGGCATCCGTCAGCGCCATGCGGCGCGAGGTGCGGTGGAACAGGCTGGTCTTCATGCGGCCCTCCAGCCGCGTGATGGCCTTCGATACCGTTGCCTGCGACAGCGCCAGCTCGGCAGCGGTGCGAGCGAACGATCCGGTCTCGGCCACCTTGGCAAAAATGGCCCAGGCCTCCAGGTCAGGCAGCTTGCTCATGGCTTCATCGCTTTCTCGATCACATTAAATATGGAATGAATGCTTTTCTATATTTTCTATTTTAATCATATTCAAGGCGACCTACACTTTCTTCATCGACGACAAAACACCTGGAGAAAGACATGATTGAACGACGCAGCTTTGACAGCCTGGGCGGTGCCAACCACGGCTGGCTCGATGCCAAACACCACTTCTCTTTTGCCGACTACCGTGACGCCCAGCGCGTGAACTGGGGCGCTCTGCGGGTCTGGAACGATGACACCATCGCCCCGCAAACCGGCTTCCCACCGCACGGCCATGCCGACATGGAAATCATCACCTATGTCCGTGAAGGTGCCATCACCCACGAAGACAGCCTGGGCAACCGGGGCCGCACCGAAGCCGGTGATGTGCAGGTGATGAGCGCCGGCAGCGGCGTGCGCCACTCGGAATACAACCTGGAGTCCACGACGACCCGCATCTTCCAGATCTGGATCCTGCCCGACCGCCAAGGCGACAAGCCCAGCTGGGGCGCCAAGCCCTTCCCCAAGGGCGACCGCAGCGGCAAGTTCGTGACCCTGGCCAGCGGCATGGACGGTGATGGCGACGCGCTGCCCATCCGTGCCAATGCCCGGGTGCTGGGTGCCACGATCAAGGCCGGTGAAAGCCTGGACTACGGTTTTGAACATGCCGACCGCTATGGCTACCTGGTCCTTGCCAAGGGCAGTGCCTCGATCAATGGTGTGGCGCTGTCCAGCCGCGATGGTGCTGCCATCCATGGCGAGACGACCATCCGCATCACCGCCACGGAAGACACCGAAATCGTGCTGGTGGATGCACCGGCCCTGAACTGAGCACCTGTAGATCCTTTGTAGACAACTTCCTTCCCGTTTCTAACTTTTCCAAGAGCACGCACCATGACCAACAAGCAATTTCTCGAAGTCCTGACCCCCGCCAACAGCCAGATGATCTTCATCGACCAGCAGCCCCAGATGGCCTTTGGCGTGCAGTCCATCGACCGCCAGACGCTGAAGAACAATGTGGTGGGCCTGGCCAAGGCGGCCCAGGTGTTTGGCGTACCGACGACGATCACCACGGTCGAGACCCACAGCTTCTCGGGCCACACCTACCCAGAGCTGCTGAATGTGTTCCCCAGCAACCCCATCCTGGAGCGCACGTCGATGAACTCCTGGGACGACCAGAATGTGCGTGATGCGCTGGCCGCCAACGTTGCCAAGGGCCACAAGAAGATCATCGTCTCGGGCCTGTGGACCGAAGTCTGCAACACCACCTTTGCTCTCAGCGCCATGCATGATGCCGGTTACGAGATCTACATGGTCGCCGATGCATCGGGCGGCACCTCGCTCGAAGCGCACAACCAGGCCATGCAGCGCATGGTGCAGGCCGGTGTGGTGCCCGTTACCTGGCAACAAGTGCTGCTGGAATGGCAGCGTGACTGGGCCAAGCGCGAGACCTATGACGCGGTGATGGACATCGTGCGCGAACACTCCGGTGCCTACGGCATGGGTGTGGACTATGCCTACACGATGGTGCACAAGGCGCCAGAGCGTGCACAGCACGGCAACACCATCGGCCCCAAGCCCGCTGTTTAACCGTTTTAGGGGGCAACGCCCCCGCCTACCGCCCACACCACCCACCACGCACGCCACCGCCATGACCACCTCCAGCCCCGACACCATTTTTCACAACGGCCGCTTCACCACCTTGAATAAGGCCCAACCCACGGCCAGCGCCGTTGCCATCCGCGATGGCAAGTTTGTCGCGGTGGGCAGTGATGCCGAGGTGCTGGCGCTGGCCACGAGCGGCACCCGCAAGGTCGACCTGCAGGGCCGCAGCGCGCTGCCGGGTCTGTTTGACAACCACACCCATGTGATTCGCGGCGGTCTGAACTTCAACATGGAGCTGCGCTGGGACGGGGTGCGGTCGCTGGCCGATGCGCTGGAGATGCTGCGCCAGCAGGTGGCAATCACCCCGGCACCGCAGTGGGTGCGCGTGGTGGGCGGTTTTACCGAGCACCAGTTTGTTGAAAAGCGCCTGCCGACCCTGGCCGAGATCAATGCGATTGCGCCGGACACCCCCGTGTTCTTGCTGCACCTGTATGACCGCGCCCTGCTCAACGCTGCTGCGCTGCGCGCCGTGGGCTACCACCGCGACACGCCCCAGCCACCGGGCGGCGAGATTGTGCGCGACAGCCAGGGCAACCCCCAGGGCCTGCTGCTGGCCAAGCCCAATGCGACCATCCTGTATTCCACCTTGGCCAAGGGCCCCAAGTTGCCCTTTGAGTACCAGGTCAACTCCACACGCCACTTCATGCGCGAGCTCAACCGCCTGGGCGTCACCGGTGTCATCGATGCCGGTGGTGGCTCGCAGAACTACCCCGATGACTACCAGGTCATCGAAGAGCTCAACCAGCAAGGCCAGATCACCGTGCGCCTGGCCTACAACCTGTTCACGCAAAAGCCCAAGGAAGAGAAGGACGACTTTCTGCAATGGACCCAGTCGGTCAAGTACAAGCAGGGCAACGACTACTTCCGCCACAACGGCGCTGGCGAGATGCTGGTGTACTCGGCGGCCGACTTTGAAGACTTTCGCCAGCCCCGCCCCGACATGCCGCCGCAGATGGAGACCGAGCTGGAAGATGTGGTGCGCGTGCTGGTCCAAAACAAGTGGCCCTGGCGCCTGCATGCCACCTATGACGAGACCATCAGCCGCGCGCTCGATGTCTTCGAAAAGGTGCACCAGGAAACCCCCATCGACGGCCTGAACTGGTTCTTTGACCATGCCGAAACCATCTCCGACCGCTCGATCGACCGCATCGCTGCGCTGGGTGGCGGCATTGCCGTGCAGCACCGCATGGCCTACCAGGGCGAGTACTTTGCCGAGCGCTATGGCCACAAGGCGATGGAAGCCACGCCGCCCGTCAAGAAGATGCTGGAAAAAGGCGTCAAGGTCTCCGCCGGTACCGACGCCACCCGCGTGGCCTCGTACAACCCCTGGGTGTCGCTGTCCTGGATGGTGACCGGCAAGACCGTCGGCGGCATGCAGATGTACCCCGAGCGCAACCTGCTCGACCGCGAAACCGCGCTGCGCATGTGGACCGAGAACGTGGCCTGGTTCTCCAACGAGGAAGGTGCGCGTGGCCGCATCCAGGTAGGCCAGTTTGCCGACCTGATCGTGCCGAACAAGGACTATTTCCAGGTGCCCGAGGATGAAATCTCCTTCCTTACCTCGGACCTGACCGTGGTCGGTGGCCGGGTGGTGTATGGCGCAGGCAGCTTTGCCCGCCATGACGACAACCCCCTGCCCCCTGCGATGCCCGACTGGTCGCCCGTGCGCCGCTTTGGTGGCTATGGCGCCTGGGGCGAGCCCGAAGGTGCTGGCAAAAACTCGCTGAACCCCGCCCGCTACCGCAGCCTGGCTGCTGGCTGCGGCTGCGGCAGCCACTGCGGCATGCACGGCCACCAGCATGCCGATGCCTGGGCCTCCAAGGTGCCGGCCTCCGACATGCAAGGCTTCTTTGGCGCACTGGGCTGCTCCTGCTGGATGTCCTGAGCGACCTGCCCCCCGTTTTTAAATTCTGCTGATCCGAGACCTGCCATGAACCACCCCCATCCCGACCATCCCCCGGCGCAGCCCGCGGCCCCGGCCCAGCCCGCCGGCGGCAGCTTTGCCCCTTTGCAGCAAAAACTGTTTGCCGTGCTGTGGATCGCCACCGTCGTTGGCAACACCGGCAGCTTTGTGCGCGATGTGGCCAGCGCCTGGCTGATGACCGACCTGTCGCCATCGCCAACGGCAGTCGCGCTGGTGCAGGCAGCAGCTTCGGCCCCGGCCTTTTTGCTGGCCATCCCGGCAGGCGTGCTGTCCGACATCCTGGACCGGCGCAAGTTTCTGATCGCCATCCAGGTGCTGCTGGCCTGCGTCAGCATTACCTTGATGACCCTGTCGGCGATGGGCATGCAGACGGTGGGCTCGCTCGTGGCACTGACCTTTCTGGGGGGCATTGGCGCCGCACTGATGGGCCCGACCTGGCAGGCCATCGTGCCCGAGCTGGTCGCCAAGCGGGACCTCAAATCAGCGGTAGCACTCAACTCGCTGGGCATCAATATTGCCCGCGCCATTGGCCCGGCTTTGGGTGGTGTGGTGCTGGCGGGCCTGGGTGCCTCGGTCACCTACGGGGTGGATGTGATCAGCTACGCCTTTGTGATTGCCGCACTGCTGTGGTGGCCGCGTCCCAAGGCCGAGCAAGACGACCTGAGCGAGCGCTTTGCAGGCGCCTTCCGTGCCGGCCTGCGCTATGCCCGCTCCAGCCGCGAGCTGCATGTGGTGCTGCTGCGTGCCTTCCTGTTCTTTGCACTGGCCAGCTCGGTCTGGGCGCTGCTCCCGTTGGTGGCCCGCCAGCTGCTGGGCGGTGGGGCCGGCTTCTACGGTGTGCTGCTGGGCGCCGTCGGTGTCGGCGCCATTGGCGGTGCCTTCCTGCTGCCCAAGCTGCGTAGTCGCCTGTCGTCCGATGGCCTGCTGCTGATGTCGGCCCTGGTCTCCGCTGCCGTGATGGCCTTCCTGGCGATATCGCCGCCCCAATGGGCTGCCGTGCTGGCACTGCTGCTGCTGGGCCAGTCCTGGATCACCGCGCTCACAACGCTCAACGGTGTAGCCCAGGCCATCTTGCCCAACTGGGTGCGGGGCCGTGCGCTGGCCGTCTACCTCACCGTGTTCAACGGCGCGATGACCTTCGGCAGCCTCAGCTGGGGCTTTACCGCCAAGGCGCTGGGTGTGCCCAGCACCTTGCTGGTGGGTGCTGCCGGCCTGGTCGTGATGGGCCTGATCGCCCACCGCATCAAGCTGCCCGAAGGCGAGGCCGACCTGGTGCCATCCAACCACTGGCCCGAGCCGCTGACCGCCCACGCTGTCGACAAGGACCGGGGCCCGGTGATGATCCAGATCCGCTACCACGTGGCCAAGGACAACCACGCGCCCTTCCTGAAAGCTCTCGCCCGCCTGTCTGCCGCCCGCCGCCGCGATGGCGCCTATGCCTGGGGCATCGTGCAGGACACCGCCTCCGAGGACCACTTCATGGAGTGGTTCCAGGTGGAATCCTGGGCCGAGCACCTGCGCCAGCACAAGCGGGTGACCCATAGCGATGCCGATGTGCAAAGCGAAGTGGCGCAGTACCACCAAGGCAGCGAACCCCCGGTGGTCCAGCATTTCCTGTCGGTGAACCACCCCGCCCAAGGCCATGCCTGATCGTTGAACCCCAGCACCCAGTCTGCCCAGCGGCAGCCTGGGTTTTGCGTTTGAAAGCGGCCTGTCAAGCACCGGTAAAACCGGGTAAAGAAGGCCGCCACGGGGCGCAAAAGCCGCGATCCCCGCCCATGCGGCGTTTAGCATGCGCGGCATGTCTTCCCCCAAAATGCCCATAGCAGCCACCCCGTCACGCCGCCAAATGCTGCGCCATCTTGCGCAAGCGGCCTGGGCCGTTCCCGCCCTCAGCCTGGGCGCCTGCAGCAGCATCACCAAGGCCCCGGCAGCTGCCAACGCCGCGCCTGCCATCGGCAATGCGCCCTGGGCGACCGGCGGCACGGCCGCCATCAGCGCGGCCGTGCGCGCCAGCAACCCCTTTGCCGCGGCCGCTGCCAGCGCATGCACGCTCAGTTGCGAAGCGACCATCGGCCCCTGCCACACCCAGTCGCCCGAGCGCGTGGACATCAGCGATGGCTGGGATGGCTTGCCGATGCACCTGCAGCTGCGACTGCTCGATCTGCAGTGCCAGCCCATTGCTGGCGCGCTGGTGGAGATATGGCATACCAATTACACGGGTGGCTACTCGGGCGAGATCGTCCCGATGTGCAACAACAACGCAGCCGACACCCAGCGCCAGTTCTTTCGCGGCTGGCAGCGCAGTAATGCCGAGGGCATTGTGCGTTTTGACAGCTGCTACCCCGGCTGGTATGCGAGCCGCGCCAACCATATCCACATCCGCATTCTGCAAGGCGCCTATGAGGCCAGCGATGCGGCCAGCAGCTGGCTGACCACGCAGCTCTTGTTTCCCGACGCGCTCAACAGCGCAATCTTTGCCCAAGCGCCGCACTACCAGGACAAGGGCCAGCCCGACACCACGTTGGACAGCGACAACGTCGTCGGCGAGGAGCCCGACAAGAGCGCCTATCTCTGGGAGGTGCAGAACATCGCCGGCGTGATGCTGGCCAGCAAAACCCTGGTGCTGCGCAGCAATCTGGGCGATACGCTGTGCCAGGTCAAAGGCAGGATGCCGCCCGGCCCACCGCCGGGCATGCAGGGTGGCCCTGGCGGACCCGGTGGGCCGGGGGGACCAGGCCGGCCACCGCCCGGCTTCCAACCTGGTGGCCCGCGCCCGCCGCTGCCGCCGGGCGTGCAGGCGCCTCAGGGCTGATCAGCCGCGCTCAAAAGCCTGCGCGCATTGCCAGCCCAGCGCTGCCAGCGGGCCGGCTTTGGCGCCCGTCGCAGCGGCATCAGCGGCCGCCGCCGTGCCATCGGCAGCGCGCTGCGCAATGCCGTAGAGGATGGCGGCCATGCGGAACAGGTTAAAGGCCAGGTAGTACTCCCACAAGGGGCCCGGGTCGCGGCCGGTGCGCTCGGCATACAGCGCCAGGTACTGGCGCTCGTCGGGGATGCCCAAGGCCGCCAGATCACAACCCCCCATGCCGCGCCACAGCGCAGGCGGCACGCGCCAGGCCATGCCGTGGTAGGCCAGGTCGGCCAGCGGATCGCCCAGGGTGGACAGCTCCCAGTCCAGCACGCCAATGATCTGCGGCTCGCTGCGGTGCCAGACAAGGTTGTCCAGCCGGTAGTCGCCATGCACCAGGGTGGTCTCTTCGGCCTGCGGCAGATGCTGGGGCAGCCAGTCCATCAGCTGCTGCATCGCAGGGTCTACGGGCACCCGCAACTGCTGGGTCTGCTGGCTCCAGCGCCTGGTTTGGCGCGCCACATAGCCGCCGGCGCGGCCGTAGCTGCCCAGGCCCAGCGCGGCCGGGTCCAGCTGGTGCAGCGCGGCGATCACGCGGTTCATCTCTCGGTACAGCGCGCCGCGCTCGGCCGCCTGCATGCCGGGCAAGGCCGGGTCCACCAGCACCCGTCCGTCCAGAAAATCCATCAGGTAGAACGGCGTGCCCAGCAGCTCGGCATCGTCGCAATAGGCCAGCATGCGCGGTACGGGCACCGCCGTGCCGGCCAGGGCCTGCATCACCTGGTGCTCGCGGTCAATCGCATGCGCTCCGGCCACCAGGCTGCCGGCGGGCTGCTTGCGCAGCACCATTTGCCGGCCGCCCAGCTGCAGCTTGTAGGTGGGGTTGGACTGGCCGCCCGCCAGCACGCTCACCGTGATCGGCTCGCCACCCGACAGACCCAGGTCCTGCAAATAAGGCTGCAGCCGCTGCGCCAGCGCCTGCGGGCTGGAGGTAGCCGCGTTCACAGCGGGCGCGGCGCTGCGGGCACCGCCTGGATGATCGCTGGCACGCCGCGCTCGGCCTGCGCATCCTTCTCGGCCGCCTGCACCAGCTTGCGCGCCATGCTGAAGCGGTGCACCTCGCTGGGGCCGTCGTAGATGCGAAAGGCGCGCATGTCCATGAAGATGCGCATCACCGGGGTCTCCATGGTCACGCCCTGCCCGCCCAGAATCTGCACGCAGCGGTCCACCACGCGCCATTCGGCCTCGGAGCAGACGACCTTGGCCCGGCTCGATTCATAGCTGCCCTGCTCGCCCTGGTCCAGCAGCCAGGCCGTGTGCCAGATGTGCAGGCGCGCGGTGTGCAGGTCCATGTCGTTATCGGCCAGCATAAAGCCCACGCCCTCATGCGAGGACAGCGGCTTGCCAAAGGCGGTGCGGCGGCGGGCATAGGCCAGCGCCACATCCTGCGCACGCCGGGCCTGGCCCAGCCAGCGCATGCAATGCGTCAGCCGCGCGGGCGCCAGGCGCACCTGGGCATAGCGAAACCCCTTGCCGACCTCGCCCAGGATGGCGCTGGCAGGCACACGCAATTGGTCAAAGCGCAGCACGCCGTGGCCGCCGGTAAAGCAGGCATCCATCGCATCCATTGAGCGCTCCAGCGTGATGCCGGGCTGGTCCATATCGCTCAGAAACATCGTGGCGCCGCCGTCTTCGGTGCGGGCCATGATGATGGCGTAGTCCGCCCCTTCGGCGCCGGTGATGAACCATTTCTGCCCGCTGATCAGGTAGTCATCGCCATCGCGCACCGCCACCGTGGCCAGCGCCGCCGGGTCGGAACCGGCACCGGGCGCCGGCTCGGTCATTGCAAAGCAGGAGCGCAGCTGGCCCGCCACCTGCGGGCGCAGCCAGCGCGCCTGCTGGGCCGGGGTGGCCACCGCCTCCATCAGGTGGATATTGCCTTCATCGGGCGCATGGATGTTGAGCGCCGTCGGGCCCAGCCAGGAGTAGCCGGCCTCTTCAAACACCACCGCTTTCTCGATATGCGTGAGGCCCAGCCCGCCCAGCTCGCGCGAAGCATGGGGCGTGAGCAGGCCGGCTGCGCGGGCGCGCTCGACCAGCTCGCGGCGCAGCGCCTCATCGGGGCCATGGCGGCTTTGCCTAGCATCGTTCTCCAGCGGAATCACCTGCTCGGCGATAAAGGCGCGGGTCTTGTCGCGCAGCGCCAGCAGTTCGGGGGACAGGGAAAAATCCATGGTGCGGTCTTCGGGTAAGGGGGCCTGCAGATGGTGCCATGCGCCGCGTGCCAGGCGGTCACCGTTGAGACAGAGTCGCCCGCCCCGGCGCTGCGGCACTAAAAAGCGCTGCAAAGGGATGACACCCTGGTGTCGTACCCCGGACTTGCAGATGGGCTATAAACAAAGCATGCCCATCCAAGCCGAATCTGCACCCATCACCTCCGAGGCCACCACCCAGGCCTATAGCCGCCACCTGCCACTGGCGGGCACCACCAATTTCCGCGATCTGGGCGGCTACCAGGGCCTGGACGGCCGCACGGTGCGCTGGCGCAAGCTGTTCCGCTCTGACCACCTGGCCTTGCTCAGCCCCGAGTCCCAGCTGCAGCTGCTGCGCGAGCTGGGCGTGGCCCGCTCGGCCGATTTTCGCGGCCAGCGCGAGCAGACCGTGGACCACTATGCGATCGACGGCCTGCAGCACCATTCGCTGGCCATCGAGCCGACCCTGGTGCAGCGCGCCTTCAGCCTGATGCAGCAAGGCCAGCGCCTGACGCCCGACCACACCGTCGTGCTGATGCAGGACACCTACCGCAGCTTTATCCACGACAATGCCGCGCCGTTTGCGCAGTTCTTCGAGATGCTGCTGGACAGCGATGCGCCCATCGTCTTCCACTGCACCGCTGGCAAGGACCGCACCGGCTGGGCCGCCACCTTGCTGCTGACCACCCTGGGCGTGCCCCAGCATGTCGTGCTGCAGGACTACCTGCTGACCAACGACTATTACCACCGCCCGGCCGAAGCCGTGGCCGCTGCCGCCCACATCCCCGAGGAAGTGCTGCAGGTGCTGTGGCGCGTGCAGGAACCCTTCCTGACCGCCGCGATCCAGCCCGTGCTGCAGGACTATGGCAGCATCCCCAACTATGTGGAAAAGGTGCTGGGCGTGGATGCAAAGGCACAGCAGAAGCTCGCGCAGATGTATCTGGAATAATCGGTTGTTCCTTCGACTTACGGTCACCCCGTTGGCCGCCCGCCGATGAACAATCTTCTCTCTTCCCCCCGCCCCCCAGGCACCATCCGTTGGACACCCCGCCAGATCGCATTGGCCAGCCTGCTGGTGCTGGCCGTTGTGCTGTGCTGGCTGCCGGCTTTTCAGGCCATCGCCGACCGCTATGTGGATGACGGCCTGCAGCGCTCCCTGCTCAGTTTTGCCACCGCCCGTGCGCTGCACAGCGTCGTGTCGGTGCTGCAAGGCACCGAGCTGGCCGTGCAGCCGATGGGCGTGGGCCTGACCTTGACGCTGGGCCAGGTGCTGGCGCCCATCAGCGACCTGGTAGCGCAGTTTGCCGACTGGATGCTCTGGGCCAGCATCGCGTTTGGCCTGCAAAAGCTGCTGTTGTCGATGGGCGGCAGCTATGGCGTCACCGGCGTGCTCACGCTTATCGCGCTGGCCTGGCTGCTGCTGCGCTGGCGCCAGCAGGCGGTGCCCACCTGGCTCAGCCGCTTGCTGGTGGTGCTGCTGTTTACCCGGCTGGTGATGCCGGTCACCATCATCGGCAGCGAGGCGCTGTTCCAGCACTTTATCGCGCAGACCTACCAGGAGAACCAGATCGCCACCGAAGGCGCCGTCGGCCAGCTGCAGCAGTTTGATGTGCGCGCCCCGGCCAAAGCGCCAAGTGCGGACGCGGCAACGCCGACCCCGCCGGCCAGCCCCGCCGTGACGCCGTCACCCAGCCTCTGGGAGCGCTTCAAGCAATGGGGGCAGCAGGCCCAGCAATCGGCCAGCCAGGCGGCATCGGGGGTGCAGGACCTTGTACGCAACCCGGGCGATGCGCTGCGCGACAAGCTCAGCGAGCTGCAGCAGCAGCTCGATCAGCAGGTGGAACGGCTGGTGACCTTGATGGTGGTATTTGCGCTGCAGACGCTGGTGATACCGTTGGTGCTGGTCTGGGCACTGCTGCAGCTGTGCAAAGGCTTGCTGGCGGGGCCACGCCAGCCAGCTGCCAAATCGTAGGAGCAGGCTCGCTTACAGCGCAGCGTGCCACTGCGCAATCGCTGCGCCCACCTTGGCCATCACCGCATCGCTTTGTGCGGTCGTGCGCCCGCCACCGGTCAGGTAGGCGGTGATGATCAGGCCTTCCGAGGCCGCATTGGGCCAGGCGATCAGGCAGTCATTGGCGGTGCTGTGGGCACCGGCACCGGTCTTGCCGCCCACGCGCCACTCCGACGGCAGGCCCGCGCGCACGCGCTGGTCGCCGGTGCGGCTGTCTGTCAGCCACTGCTGCAGCATCGCGCGCCCGTAGCCCTTGAGCACATCGCCCAGCAGCAGCGCCTGCAAGGTCGCCTGCATGGCTCGCGGCGTGGTGGTATCGCGGGGGTCGCCGGGCTCGGCCGTGTTGAGCAGCGGCTCGGTGCGGTCCAGCCGCGTGGCCTTATCGCCCAAAGTGCGCAGCCAGGCCGTCAAGGCTTCGGGCCCGCCGCTGGCGCGCAGCAGCAGGTTGGCGGCGACGTTGTCGCTGACCACCACAATCGCTTCGCAGAGCTCCAGCAGGCTGATGCCACCGGGCTGGTCCTGGTACTTTTCCGTCACCGGCGCATAGGGCACCATGTCGGCCGAGGTCACCAGCACCTGCTGGCCCAGGTCCAGCGCACCGGTTTGCCCCAGGTACAGCACATGGGCAGCCAGCAAGGTCTTGAAGGTGCTGCACATCGCAAAGCGCTCATCGCTGCGGTAGCCGGCCTCACCGCCGGTCTCAGCATCAAACGCATAAACGCCCAGGCGGCCACCGCTCTGGGCTTCAATCAGGGTCAGCGCCTTGTGCAAGGCACGGTCGGCACGGGGGTGGGCGGACTGGCGGGATGCACAGCCGGCCAGGCCAAAAACAGAGCCGCTGCCCATGACCAGGGTAGCGGCTACAAAGTGGCGTCGTTGCATGGTCTTGCTCGGTAGAGGTTGTCATCCCGGAGGATGGATAACTACCGAGCATACCCCGGCCCAGGGCCTGGCGACACGATATGGCGCAAGCTTTGCGGCGGCCGGGCAACAGGCCCGGAACGCGCTCAGGCCTTTTCGATCTTCAGAGCGACCTCGTCGAGCAGCGCGGCAATCTTGTCGATCTGCTCGGCCGACAGTGCCGTCTCGCCGTCGCCGGCCATCTTCAGGCGCAAGGCCATCTTGAAGTTCTCGATCGCGCGCACCAACTGCGGCGGGCGCTGGCGGGCGTCGCGGTCCTTGCCACGGGCGAGGCGTGTCAGCAGCAGCTGCAGTGCATCGGCCTGCTCGGCGAGGGCCTGCTCGCCTTCGGCGGTGATGGTGTAGCGCTTGCGCCCGCCTTCGGATTCGCTGGCCGTTGCATGGCCCATGTCCACCAGGTAGCTCAAGGTCGGGTAGATGGTGCCGGGGCTGGGCTGGTAGTCGCCGCCCACCAGCTCGCCCACGGCGCGGATCACGTCGTAGCCATGGCTGGGTTGCTGGCCAATCAAATGCAGCGCCAGCAGCTTGAGGCCGCCAGCCTCGAACATGCGCTCGCGCTTGTGCGCCAAGTGGCGCGCAGCGTCCGGCCCGTGGCCATGGCCGTGCGGACCGTGGCCGGGGCCATCGCCATGGTGGCGTGGGCCCCGGCCGGGGGCGCCCCCATAGCCCAAATTGCGGCCCCGGGGGCGGGAGAGGTGGTGGGGGGGTTGTAAGTGGTGTTGGGGGTGTGGGATCTGTGTTGCTTTAATAAGATGCATATAATATATATATTTAAAAGGAAGATTTAAATCCGGTTT